>JAGQKQ010000304.1 GCA_020430005.1 Candidatus Omnitrophota bacterium | reverse complement strand
CGGAGGAAACCTACTCCCAGCACTATCAATTTCTTAAAAAAGAAGAATGGCTTACCTTCGACGAAATTATCCGTCTTGTCAGAGCTTTTACCCAATTAGGTGTCAAAAAAGTCCGGCTTACCGGTGGAGAGCCTTTGCTTCGCCCGGATTTACCGGAACTTATTAAAGAATTGTCCCAAATTTCTGATATTGAAGATTTGGCTTTAACGACAAACGGCATGCTGCTTAAAGAATTCGCCGCACAGTTAAAACAGGCCGGTTTAAAACGTCTTAATCTTAGCCTGGATACATTGGATTCCCGGGTGTTTCATTTAATGAACGGACATCGTGGCAGCGTTGATGATGTTCTGGACGGGCTGAAGGCGGCGGAAGCTGTCGGTTTTCAATCTGTCAAAATCAATGTCGTTGTCCAACGGGGCGTAAATGATAATACGATTATGGATATGGTGCGATATTTTCGCAATACCGGACATGTTTTAAGATTTATTGAGTATATGGATGTCGGAACATGCAATGACTGGCGGTATGAATATGTTGTTCCATCACAGGAAATTATTAATATGATACAGAGGGCTTTTCCATTAGAACCTGTTGGTCCGAATTATTCCGGTGAGGTGGCCGCCCGGTATCGTCTCAAAGATGGCAGCGGTGAAATCGGTATGGTCTCGTCGGTCTCGCAGCCATTCTGCCAAGACTGCACACGGGCGCGCTTATCCGCTGATGGTAAATTCTACACATGTCTTTTTGCCAAAGAAGGGGTGTCTTTAAAAGAATATGCCAGCGCAGGGTATTCTGACGAAGAGTTAACGCATTACATTCAATCGATATGGCACAAACGGGAAGACCGTTATTCCGAAATTCGTTCTGTTAATAAAGAGGCCAAAACGGAGCGGGAGCGGGTGGAAATGTTTAATATCGGTGGATAAATTTATCCTGGGGCCAGCCTGTAAAGAAATTCTATTATGTTCTCGTCATGACCGTGACCGGAAGCATGATAATAAACGAACTTCCTTTATTCAACTCACTTTTAACTTTGATGTGTCCTTTATGTTCCTTAATAATGCGGTGGGCAATGGATAGTCCCAATCCGGCCCGCTTGGCGGTGGGGCTGTAAAAAGGATCGAACACGTTTTTTAAACCTTCCGGGGGAATGCCCCGTCCGGTATCCGTAATATCGATTTCAAAGAAATCTCCAACAACCGTTCCCGGTGTATCAGATGATTTGGTGATGGATGTTGTAATGGATAATGATCCTCCATCCGGCATAGCCTCAATCGCGTTAATGATAATATTACAGATGGTTTGACGGACCTGGGTGGGATCAATTTTAAGTAGAATACTGTCTTTTGTATTAAAGTGTGTCTCTAATTGAATATTGTTTTCCGTCATTTTATGCTTGAGAATACCGAAAACATCTTCCAGAACATCATAAATGTTTGCCTGTTCTGTTTTTGGTGAAGAAGGGTTGGAAAATTTCAGTAATTGATGCAGAAGGGTATTGATATGATCCACTTGCTGGTCAATTTTTTGGGCAGAATTACGAAGGACCTCTTCATTTTCAATGTTCTGACGGTTAACTTGTGAACATGTTTTGATTGCGGCCAGAGGTGTTTGAATTTCTTTGATAATACCTTTTGTAATATTCGAGACGGTTTTGAATTTCTCGGAACGGACGAGTTCGTACTCCATTAATTGTTTTTCTCGGGCGATTTTATCGTTGTAACTGCGAAAAATAGTCGAATCGAAGAGCTGTTCTAGTCTTAAACGCATTGGAGCGAAGATAATGCCGAGTAGTAAAGCAGCCATCATCCCGGACATGTTACTTCCCCGACCGAAGACGGTTTCAAAATAAGGCTGAAGCATAAAAACGCTTAAAACATATATTGTGGAAATGATAACGATAAGAATGACGTAAACGATCCCTTTCTTCAAGGCAAGGGTGATATCCAGATACTGGTGATAAACGAGCGCGTAACTCAATAAAACATAAAATATAGGAACCAGAAAATTTCCATAGGGGTAAATATCAAG
>JAGQKQ010000303.1 GCA_020430005.1 Candidatus Omnitrophota bacterium | reverse complement strand
AGATTTGATTTAAAACAAGCAAGAGGGTGTCAGGCGTTAGGTATTGACAGTAAAAAGTTCAAAGAAGGTGCCAGGCACGAAGTAGGGGCAGATAGAGATTATCTCGTATGGTTTTAAGAGAACGGACCAGAGAAAGAGAAGGTGGTATGCAAGAGCAGTTAAAGCAGCCGGCGATTAAGATTTTTTATTTTGAAAATGATCGTTTGGTAACTGTAAGTGACAATATCAAATAAATATCAGGAATGTGTAATTTCAGAACACAATCTAATTTAAATAGTTAATCTGAATTTAGAATATTTTTAATCCCCCGTAAGCTCGATGTTGTAACAGTTAGCGGGGGATTTTTTTGTCTCCGGCAGGTAAAAATGGAGGAGAAGGATGAAAGGAAAGGTTTTAGGATTATTAACGGCTGTATTGATGTGCTGGCAGGTAAATGCCGGGGCTTTTATTGTGATTAATGAAATTCTGGCGGATCCAGCCTCAGGCTTGGCTGGTGATGCGGATGGCAACGGTACGCGTTCCGTTAATGGAGACGAATTTATTGAGCTAGTAAATAATGGTAATATGCCTGTCGATATAACCGGATGGTTTTTAACGGACGCGTCGTCCGCGCGGCATATCTTTGTTTCAGGTTCAGTCATAGATCCGTTTGGGTTTGCGGTGGTCTTTGGTAGTTCTGCCTCAACCGGTAGTTTGAGTTTAAATAACTCCGGAGATGTGGTTTCGTTATACGATAAGGACAATCAACTTATTGATCAGGTTCTATATGATTCGGCCTTGGGAAATCAAGATCAGTCATTCGTCCGTTGGGCCGAAGGAGAAGGTAATTTTATTTTGCACACAACGGCTGCTTTGGACAATACGCTATTCTCACCGGGAACTACGGTGGATGAACAACTAACGTTAAGGTCTCTAAAGGACGATGATGTGTCATCTACTACCGTTGTGCCGGAACCGTCCACAAGCGCTCTTTTGCTGCTGGGATGTGGTTCGGTGTTCTTCAAACGGCGTTTCAAGTAAGATTTCCAACGTCTATTAAATAAAAAAGCTAGGATATGATATCAAAATTAACAATGTCATATTATTTGACAGTACAACTAAATAGTTGTATACTTCTAATGTGACACAGAGAGGATTTTATGAACAAATGTCAATGTGTCTATTTTCAAACAGATTCAGGACGAATTCCTGCCAAAGAGTTTGTGGATTCTCTGGACAATCGATCGCAACAAAAATATTTTGAGGTGATCGAACTGTTGGAACAATATGGGAAGTCCTTGCCGGAGCCACATGCGAAACACCTGCGAGATGGAGTATATGAATTGCGCTTTTTTGGAATAGAAGGCAGGATTCGGATATTATATTTTTTTTATCATAAGGCAAAAGCGGTTTTTACCAATGGATTGATAAAGAAAACGGGGGCGATTCCCGGAAATGTACTTAAAACAGCTAAAGAGAGAATGGATGTTTATTCCAAAAGACTGACAAAAAAAGAGGTTATATGAAAGAAATAACGGTTAAAGATCATCTTCAAGAAAAGTTAAAAGATCCATACTTTAAAGAGTTATATGAGTTGGAACAACAGAAATATCTTATTGTTAAGAAGATTATTGATTATCGAATTAAGAAAAAGATAACGCAAAGCGCTTTGGCCAAAGAGGCTGGTGTGTCTCAACAGCACATTTCTAAAATTGAAAATGGCGAATTCAGCAGTATTCTAACCCTGGAGAAAGTTTTACTTCATATCGGGATGACGATCAGAATTAAGGCCGTTGAGCTCAACGCAACTGTTAGGAAAAAAATTAAAAAGGCTATGAAGTCAGCTTGATAAAAAGGGTAATCATTGGTAGAATCTTATATTCCTTTAATTTGAGGGAATCTCGGAATATTTAAACTGATTAGTCAATGGTCACTAAAACCCCACATAGTGTGTTTCAAGAAAAACAATACTTCCGTCAATTTTGGGTGTGGGCCTTGACGATTGTTTCCTCTGTTTTAACCCTAATTGCTTTAAAGTTTGCTTTTCCTTATCCGGTTCCTCAAGATCAGATGTGGCTTTTTTGGGTTGGTATTGTTTCCG
>JAGQKQ010000302.1 GCA_020430005.1 Candidatus Omnitrophota bacterium | reverse complement strand
CTCACCAATACTTATCGTCTTATATAGTTTAGAACTCGAGACGGATGCATGCTTGAGATTATAAACCTTTGTAATCATCTCAATATCAGGTTGTTGCAACTCCTTAACCACAAAAACATTACTTCCCGGAGTTACTTCATAGGTAAGCCCGTTCGCAAAAAGAATTCGCTCCAACGCCGCCTCAACCGGCACTTTTTCCAGATAGAGATTAATTTGCTTGTCCGCCACACTCGTAGCCGCAATAAAGTTCATTCCCGACTGTTGAGAAAAAATCTTCAGGACATCATTTAGGTTCGCATCTTTAAAATCCATAGAAATTGTCTTAGCTTCAGGCGTATATAAAAAATCCGTATCTGTTTCAATATCCAGTGCATGTACAAAACCCGTTCGTATTACGGTAAGAGCTACCAAAAATAATATTGAAAGGGCATATTTTTTCACCATAAGGACTCCCGTTCATTTTTCTCCATCCTTATTCTATTCTAGATAAGGAATGAACGAGGCTCACCCCGAAGGGGGCGGCCTTCTTAATTGACTTTAATCGTCATATTTTTCCCCTGAAAAGATACATCAATACCTTCTTTATGAATCGAAATAATTTCCACTCCGTCAATAGAGTCGCCTATATCCTTAACACTTCCATTGATAATGGCCTGCGGGCGATCTGAATTCCAAACAATCCCCGTAATATTAAACGTCGGCATTCGTGTCGGTTGTTTAACCTGCGGCTTAACAGGTTCAGGTGCCGGTTGGGGTCGTGGTCTCGGTTGTGGAGATGGAGCCGGTTCTGGTTTTGGCGGCTCGAGTTCCGCTTCTACAGGTAATTGAGGGATAAAAGGGTTTCTTCGCTTTCCAGTTTCACCGGGAACATTTTCCTGAGCACCGATAGAAAAACTCATCGACAACAAAAACAACACACTCAGAGTGATAATTTTAAATTTTGGTTTCATTTATTAACTTGTAATGAACCCACTATAAGATTCGCATTGATTTCCTGATTTTGTTCGCTGGTATTATTAGATCGACGTGACCGCCCTCGACGACTGCGTGATGTCGCCCCCATACTGGCTCCCCACTTGTCAACACGCAACGCAAACTCTGATTCTTCAATATCCCGAATGAAACCAACCAAATCATCATAATTTTCGGTAGACACATCCATTTCAATATTAATCAAACGGCCATATTCGTTAGATATTTCCGTCGTTTCAGAAACCGAAACAATATCAATTTCATTCTGAAAAGCAATTTCCGCTATCCGTTGCCCCAGCTGATCCTCTTGAACAGGCTCACGAATACTATCAGTAAAACCCTGGTATTCCGCCTCCAATTTTTTCTGTTCTTCAACAATAACCAGCTTTTCCTTCAATTCATACACTCTTGCCTTCGCGCCAGATACATTTGTGCGATAATTACCCCAGACATACATTATGACAAATAAACAGACGACAATCAACGAAATGCTGATTAAAATATCCGGACGGCTTATAATTCTGTCTTTAAGAGCATGATAATCAATGTTCTTAAAATCAATATTCTTTATAGTATTTTTAATATCTTTGATATCAATGCTGTTCAGTCTTTTAATAATGTCTTTCATTATTTACTCACAGGTCACTGTAAAAGCCGTTACAGTATAATTATCAATTGTTTGTGTGGTTTTGCCCCCGGAATCTATTTTTGAAAAATACTTCTTAAACTCTTCACTATCACGAAGGTTACTGACAAAATCATCAACGACTTTAAATTGCTGTTTTTTATCCTTCGAATAAGCGAACCCTTCAATAGTCATCATTACAGATGATTCATCACTATCCCCCTGACTTCTACCGCGCACCCGACCACCCGTTGGTTTTAACACAGGATCTTTGTAAGTGATTTCCATAGAGTCAACCCAAACCCCCTCCGGCAAAAGTGACGGTAAATGATCCAAAACATTAGCCACTTCCGTTTTCACCACCATACTTTTATAAAGGTCAACCTTTTCCGAAAGTTCTTGGGCACTCTGTTTTAATTTCGGGTTCGCCGCATCTTTCCAGACAGACAGTTTGGATTCGAGTTCGGCCAATTCTTTTTTCGGACCATTG
>JAGQKQ010000301.1 GCA_020430005.1 Candidatus Omnitrophota bacterium | reverse complement strand
ACTACCGCTGCGGCCGCCGAATCCACGAGAGAAAAAGATCGGGAAGAAGAGACCTCAGAAGCTGAAGCCCGCGAAGAGCGTGAAGAACAGCCTCAGGCCGAGTTTTCTCCAAAGATGAACCGCTTGATTAAGAAGGAGACAGAAGCGCTTTTTAACACGACTTTCATCATTGAGGCCTCCGGAGCGAAGTCTGTTTATGTTACAGGAAGTTTCAATGACTGGTCATTGGATGATACATGCCGCCTAAAGCAGAAGGACGGTCGTTGGGAAACAACCCTTCCGTTAAAGCCGGGAACATATAAATATCAGTTTATTGTGGATGGTGTCTGGAAAGAAGATCCTGCGAATCCGAAAAAAGAAAGAAACTCATTCGGGGATATTAATTCCTTAATTGAGGTCGGAGTGGATGAGTCCTCAGCAAAGCAGTGAACAGGAACAGATTAACGACGGCAAAATATTTGCGATCCTTTCATACCTTTCGATTTTCTGTATAATTCCCTTATTATTTAAAAAGGATAATAAATTCGTCTTGGCTCATAGTAAGCAGGGGCTGGTTATTTTCGTTGGAGAAGTGGCGATATTTATTGTTCAAATTGTCTTTGGTGCATGGGCGCTTAAATTGGGACTTTTTGTATTGGGTGTCTTGTCCTTTATGGGGATTATTGCTGTTTTAAAAGGGGAGTATATCAAAATTCCGCTGGTTTTTGATATCGCGGAAAAAATTATTTTGTAAAGGCATGGCCTGAAACCTGAAAAGTTCCCATGGATATTTTAAAAAATATCATTAAATCCTTCCGAAGCATTTTTAAGAAAAAGAAATCCCGAAAGAAGAAAACATCCAGAAAAACAAAGCAGTCACGTACGACGAAGAAAGTAGCGAAAAAAACAGCCCGCAGAAAAATTCCTCCAAAGAAGACAGCAAAGAAAAAGACGCCGGTTAAGAAGAAAACAACCAAAAAGAAGGCTGTTAAAACAAAAGCCACGACAAAGAAAAAGACGGTAAAAAAGAAAACGCCGTCAAAGCCAAAATCTAAAAAGGCCGTAAAAACAAAAGTTCCTGCGAAGACAACAGCTAAGAAATCAACGAGAAAGTCACCCTCCAATAAAAATGAAGAACTAATTGGTGTTATTACGCACTATTTTTCAAAAATAGAAGTTGGTGTTATTAAAGTGCAAAAAGCCTCCATATTGATTGGGGATAATATTACCATCCGCGGAAAACAGACGGACTTTACACAAAAAGTTTCGTCCTTGCAAATTGAAAGTGTTGATGTCAAAATGGCCCGTAAGGGAAAGTTGGCCGGTTTAAAATTATCCAAGCCGGCAAAAGTAGGGGATAAGGTTTATAAGGTTAAATAGGATCGAAAAAATTTTGTTTCGCAAATCGATTTTTATCTCAACAAGGATTATGGTAGAATAAAATCATGAATAATAAAGGTCAAAACACAATTGAATACTTACTCATATTTGCGCTTGTTGTCGTGGTCATACTGGCCGCTCTCGGGCCGAACGGTTTTATGACGCAATCGGTTAACAGGGCGCTGGAAGTCTCGGTCAACGGCATCCAGAATATGGCGGTTTCCACGGAGTTTTAAACATGCCGGCCCGTAAAAAACTCACGCCCAAAGAAAAAAATCTAACCAGACGGTACTTAATTTGGTGTTATAAAACAACCAAAGAAGAACTAGATAAAATCGACCGCTATTATACCCAACTTCCGGCAGACCGTTTTATTTTGGACCAGTTGAAAAAGTCGAAAGACTACAAAGATAAGAATTATCGGGCTTTGGTAGACGGCTTTTCGGATTATATGGACAAGAAGAAAGCTAATGTCGACGAGAAGAAATTTTCCGACAAGAAATGTGCGCATTTAAAAACGGAATATCTATATCTTAAAAACCGGTTTCAGGCGATTGAACGGGCCATTATCCGTTTTTTAGGAAAAACACAACTGGCTAAGATTGAAGAGCTGTATGAGGTGGAGATGACCCAGCGGATCTTGTCCGCGAGAGAGCATTAATTTCGTTGCATATCTTTAATCCGCTGTTCCATGTCACGCATTAATTCATCCTGACGCCGCTGAATTTCTTGAGGAGAGGC
>JAGQKQ010000300.1 GCA_020430005.1 Candidatus Omnitrophota bacterium | reverse complement strand
TAGTGGTTTTGGACAAAGAAAAGTCCATCAAATAGGGTTTGATTACAAAGGTACAAAGCTGCTTAGGAAGAGTGTGGGATTCTTGACAGCCTTTGAGGGGTTGCTTACTGCTGTGCTAGCAACATTTATTATATGCTTTAGGGAATCACTACCTCTCAAAACAGAACATGAAAAGATTTTACTTGAGCATAGAGATTATTTCTCAAAAGACGTTATGGAAAGAAATAAAATATTAAAGGATAAGTAAATAATCTTTAGGAAGGTTTTGTCCAGTTGTTATTTTCATCAAAATTATGTGATTTTTCAAATCCACAAGCATTCCATACTGCGTTAATACAAGGAAGCAAAATGTGTTCGGATTTTGTTTCATAATTTTCAATCATAACCTCAGGTAAATTTAGTAAATCTTTATCTATGGCTGGAAGTTCATCATGCCATGGATTATGTCGTAATGCCATTTTGTAGCCTTTGACACCAATTAGTGTAACAAAAACAATAATAGGTAATTCAATCTTATAGGATTCTTGAAATTTCATATATCTGTATAAAGAGTGTATCAGTTCTTCTTCAAAGCCTGAGCTTGGAATTAATTTCTCAGTAGTTTGCTCTTGCGTGGTTCTTGAGCGGATTATGTGTGAGTCAACAGCCTCGATAATACCATTTCTAAAGAATTGTGTGTAAGAACGAAACTTATTTTCAGGGGTTCCTGTAAAAGTAAGGTACCCATCAAAATTATATCTGCCACTCCAACCGCTTCTTCCAAAAAATGGGGCAAGTTTTGACTCTGCTTCTCGTTGGTCAATAATTTCGTGCTTTTGTCCAGGTATAAAGGCGTTAAGAGGAATTAGCTGTAGAACTATTCGAGCATTTTCTTTAAGCGGAACAGGAGTATCATCTGCAACGATGTTAGAAATCCGACTGTCTTTAAAGTTTTTAATTTTTTCAGTAATCGTTTCTGATAGATTAAATGCTACTCGTAATTCGGTAACGGCAAGAGGATATTTCCCATTTGAACTTCTGGAATAGAATTTGTCATGACCTTTAAATGTAACTCTATGAGGGCTTATCCAACTTTTAGCAGTTTGAATAGCAATTATTGCTTTTGAATTATTTAAAGGGATACTTTTAATATGAAACGATGGTATTCTTGGCTCTATTCCAGTTCGAAGAATGTTGTCTAGTCTATTAATTTCAGAATCAGAATTTTGTATCTCTAAGCCCAAAAGTGCTTCTGGTGTACCAGAAGAGGAGTTTTCGGAAATTCCGTAGAAAATTGTTCCCCCATTTGCATTGGCAAAGGAAGAAACATCAGCAAGGAATTCTTTTTTATCATTATCCGTATTGCCAGGAAGACTTTGCTTGTACTCGATATTTTTACCTTCTCCGACAGAATTGTCTATCAGTGTTTGCAGGTATGATTCATCTATTTGTTCTAAATCGTTCGTAATGGTCATGACTATATTCTACTACGAATAAGAGGAATTAAGAACTATTTAAAATTGAGGAGCTTGGATGGTGTCATTGTAAATGCTTTGGCAAGTTTTTCGATAGTATCAATTTTGGCAGGTGGTGGGTTTTTCAAACTCTCCAAACGCTGTACATGGCGGTAAGCTACGAGAACGGTCACTAAAAGGGACAGGTTAAAATCGATTGTTTTTTTGAGGTTTTATTCATCTGACCATCAATGATTTCAAGCAGCCCCACCAAAAATAAAAATGTCATTCCTATCAACAGAACGTATTGATTTAACCAGATTACGCAATTGGGCCATTATTGCCAAAATCTACGAATAAAATTGACAAATCCGTACTGGTAGTATGGAATTGTATAGCTATCGCTATTCTGAGGACGGGCTCTATTTTGCCTATTGAGGCAGGGGAGAAATCAATAAAATTATTGATTGCCAATAGGGTAATAAATGTTAGAATAGGGTAACAAATAGGGTAATATCATAATTCGAAGGATTAATCCAATGCACTCATTTAAAAACAGCGAGAAAAATATCAAATTGCCGCTTTCGGCCATCTGGCTGATGAATTCGATTTCTGAATATAAGGGTAAGCAGGAGTTGTATACTAAACAATCTCCCCAAATACTAAAGGCCCTTGTTGAAATGG
>JAGQKQ010000002.1 GCA_020430005.1 Candidatus Omnitrophota bacterium | reverse complement strand
TTCACTTAAAGGACGAATAACGCATTTCATGCTGACACGATCGATAAAATTGGGAAGCGCTTTAATCCGCGGTAAAAGTTCCATTTGCGCGAGGATAACCAGCTGAAGCATTTTATATTCGTTGGTTTCATAATTCAGTAACGTGCGCAACACCTCTAACTGCGCCTGCGTTAACTTTTGTCCCTCATCAATTAAAAGAACAACTGTCTTTTCTTCCTCCACGCATTGGCGGAATAAATATTTCTCGATGGCTTCCCGGTGATCCATGCTTGAACGGAAAAAAGGGCTAATCCCGAATAGCTTAGTCAAATGGGCCAGAAACTGGTATTCATTTTTAAAAGCGGGATCGAGAATCATATGAAAGATATATTGATCTTCTTCACCGTTAAAAGACTGAAATAAAGCGCGGGATAACGTGGTCTTTCCCGTCCCCACATCACCCAGCACAATACTCATTCCTCTTTTTAAACGGATAGCGATTTCCAACTGGTTTAAGGCCGCGTAGCGGTCCTTTGAACGATAAAAAAAGGCCGGATCGGGTGAAGTAGAAAATGGTTCTTTATCTAAATGGAGGGTCGTTAGATAACTCATAATTTCATTATTACCGGTTAAGGTCGGTTTTTTTACAGAATACCTATGCTATCTCATTCTTATACAGGATATTTCTCCTGTCAACAGTATAAATATTATTTATTAATACTAATTAGAAGATTAGTTATTCGGGATAAGGATTTTCCCTAAAACCAGCTCTGTTTTGACCGTGGTCGAGTTACGCCGCGACCCCTTATCAAAGCTGATTTGTTCGATATCGAACAAATGCGGCTGTGTTTGAAGAATATGGAGAAATTCCAAAACATCAACAAATTCACTGTCGATCGTTAATGTCACCGAAAAACGATTGTAAAACTCGTCTCTCTGAACCCTTTTCGGCTTTAAATTTAAAATTCCCATATTTAATTCTTTGGCAATAAGCTCAATCTCGGCCAAAATGGAAGACATCACCTCTTCATTACTTTTTGTCTGCTTATACGCGGCTAAATAATCCTGATAATTCGTACTGAGACGTTCGGCCTGCTGGATAGTTTTAAGCTTTTGGCGTAATTCACGTTGTTTAACTTCCTTCATTTGCTCCAGATTTTCAACGTTACCCCTTAAAGGCATCGCCACACCATGATAAAGGACATAAACGGCGATCATAATAATTGTAACGATCAGAATGGTGTGTTCGCGTGATGTTAATTTTCTCATATTATTCCGCCTGCCGCTGGTTAGCCAACTGCGCTATAATTTTAAAATCCGTAATGTCCATGTTAAAGATTTTTCGCTTTGTAGCATACTGCAATGTCACGTCGTTAAAGACTGGTGAGTTCACCAGAGAATTCTGAAAATCATTAACCGAAACCGATTCTTCCGCGTAACCATTAATCGTAAACATGCCGTTTTCATCGAGAAAAAGCGAACGGAAAGAAATACCATCGGGTGTCAATGTATAAAGTTCATTCACCAGATCGGAAATCAGAATACGGCTTTTAAATTCCTGGTCGAACACTTCGACCAATTTTATCATTTGCTCGGACTTTCTGGTTCTCGCTTCCACTGCCACAACTTTCTCTTCGATAGCCTCCAACTCCTTTGTCTTTTTTAAGAACTCAATTCCTAAAACAGATAACGCCAGAATTCCGACAAGAACCGCCAATAAAAGAAAGACAATAAATTCTTTCTTTTTTGACTCCATGGCTTTGATTTCATGAACTTCCTGCGGCGTCAGATTCAAACCTTTCGCCCGGGGATCCATCGCTAACACACCGACCGTTGCCGCCGCAGACATTCCGGGATCATTATTCAAGTCGGCCGTCCCGCTGTTTTTCTGAACACCCATTCCGTCTAACGGCATCCGGTTTTCAGCAGGAATACCGATAAGCTTTCCTAACTCTGAAGAAAATCCGGCGGCTTCAGCCAGACCGGAAACAACAACGACAGATACCGGTTCAGGACCCAACTCTTCTTTCTTGTAAGAATCAAACGTAACTTTAATCTGCTGTAAAAGATCATCCGTGTATTCTCCGGCGAGATCTTTGGCTCCATATTTTAAACTCCGGGAAAAAATCAGATGGTGTTTATGACAAAAACACACTTCCACATGCGCTGTATCAATATTAACAATCGCAATCGAATCTTTGGCATTTAATGTTTTGTGTGATTGCTGATAGGTTACCCATCCCAAAAGACCTTCCGAACTGACTGTAAGCCGGTTACATTCTACTCCTGATCTTTTTAACAGATTGATATACCGGTTGCTGATATCCTTGTGAATCACACTGACCAGCAGTTTGGAATATCCATCCCGGCTTTTCTCGATCACGTCATAATCATAAACAACATCTTTTAACGCGTAAGGAATCTTATTGACCAATTGAAGAGGAATCATCTTGGCGATTTCATACGTATCCAGGGCGGGCAGCTTAAAGGATTTAAGAATAATCAAACGCCGCGGCACCAGAAAAACCAGAGGCTGCTTCTTGATATTTTTGTTTTTAAGTATCTGCGTGATAATCGTCGACACTTCTTCATCGGTACGATTAACAAAACGCTTGATGACACAGGAGAGGATTGTAATCTTTCCGCTGGTAACACGACACTGCAGATACTTGACGTGCGCGTCGCTTATTTCAATAATACTTGTCAGTCCTTTTTTCATAAATAAAAATTCAATACCGATATCTTAGGTTCTATTCCAGTAAACAATGGATAAGTCCTGTTTATCAATAACCGCTTCAATCCGGGTTTTAATATTACGGACATTCTCCCGGCCTTCTACCTGAACCCGGAAAAAGCTCGAGGCCTCTTTTTGATACTGCTTGATGACAAGAAACAAAACACGTTCCGGCGCGCTGAAGGGAATCTCATTCATATCAACGGATTCATCGTCTTTGGTAAACGCCTGACCATCGCTCCCAAGGCGATAATCCAGAATCTTGTTCACCATATTATCCGCGTCAGTGATCGTTGTATTCGTCGCCGGTCCGGCCATGGATCTGGCCAAAGCCCGTAAAACCTTTTCATCCGCTGTATTAAAATTAATGCCTAATTGTTTTCCCGAAGGATAAACCGTAATATATTCCTTCAGCTTTTTATAAATCTCCCCGGTCATCCCCCGGACAAGCAGCAACTCCTCTTTCGAATCCAGTGGAAGATTCTTTGTATTGTAGGACATGGATAATCCCTGATAATAATCGTCTTCCGCCCCGTAAACATCATCGCTGACTTCATTATCATCATCAATCCAGTCCAGAACCGAATAACCGATTGTTTTCGCCTCAACGTCATCAAAACCTAGAATATTCAGAAGCTCGATAAAAACCTTGATATTGTCGCGGGTCAAACCGTTCAGATTTAAAAACCGCTCTTCATCACGAAACCCGTAACGGATATTATCATCCTCTTGAAATGATATAGAAAATGTTCCCTTACCAATATTTTGCGATTCAAAAAGTTCCCGGGGTCGCCTATCATTAGCCGCGCCGATACCGCATAAATACAGCGTATCATACCCCTTGCTTTCTTCATCCAGAGAATCAGCCCGTATTTGTTCAATCGCAAAAATCAAACCCGCCCAGGCAAAATATTTCGATTGGATCTTCCCGAGAGAATGCTTGATTAACGACAATTCCACATTCGCGCCGCGCCCTAAACTGACCGCTATAGATATAAGAATCACGAGAATCCAGAGAACAATAATTAGTATTATACCAGAATTTCGCGGCCTTCTTTTAAACAAACCGTTTATTTTCATCTCAAACTTTACCCCGCCCCCTCTTCCGGAGCGCCGACATAACCCGTCGGCACCAGAACACTCCGTTCAACCGGCAAAAGCTGATTGGTTTCCGGTAAAACATAGTCCATCTGAATTCGAACAACAGAAGGATTGTAATTATTCACCCACACATTTTTATAACCGTAGGCCTCTTCATCCGATTCTTTGTAGGCAAACGAGAATCTCAGACTCCCCCGTGAGACATTCCGCGAAATGATTTCCACATAAGAACTATCCTGACGCTTATTAACAAAATCAATAAACGGAATTTCCTCCCTTATAAGATAACTTACCGGCCGCTCCTCCGATGATCCCTCCCGTACAGTGACATTACCTTGATGCGTCGCCCCGACATTAACCTCATAAACACTTCCGCCATCCGGATCGGAAAGATAATACCGGATAACTTTTAATCCGTCGTCCGTTGAATTTAAAAATGAAATTTCCGATGCTTCGCCATAAAAGGCCGTCATTCCCGGATAGGAATTGGTAAAATCATAAAAAACCATATTTTCCAATTCTCTGGACATCCCTTCCACCGACCACAAAATTTCTTTGTAGATATCACCCTGCCCGCCGGCCCGATTACGTAAGGAAATCGCGCTGGAAAAGACACTGTAAGCGGTCACTCCAATTAACGCGAATAACATTAACCCCAGTAGAAGTTCCAGTAATGTGAATGCTCTTTTATTCTTCATCAGGGACATTAAAAAGATATGTACGGATTTTAAATGTATTTGTCTTCGCCCGTTTTTTCCAGGTGACGGTTAATTCAACATCATTGATATTTTTCTGGTCGGGAATATCGGACTTTTCAGTTTTAAGAATGTAATTAAAATGATCGTAGGGCTGAGAGTAAGTTCCTTCCTCAGATAAACCGGCTGGAATGAACTGCCCTTCCATCACATCAAACATTGTTTCTTCGGCCAGAATCAAGGCCTGGGTATAATCTGAAACATATACAGTCGCGCGCATACTGGATGTAATGGATTGAACGACAATCGTCACACTGACGGATAAAATCACTACGGCCAGCAACGCTTCAATCAGAAGCGAACCTGCCCGTTTTTTTCTTTTTCTGATTTCTTTAAATTTCACATTTTACCCTGGAGGACATGTACAAATCCCCGCTGTTCCTTTGTCGATATCGTGTAACAGTTTTCTTGCCGGCAAACCGTGATATAAACTTTTTCAATACGCCCATCGGGATAAAAAAGGATGTGATCATGTTCCTGCTCAATAGACGCGCCGGAGATCACAGAATATTTACCGCCCATTTGTCCCGAGAAAGATTGAAATCCGTCTTCAACCTGCTCTTCAATCCAGTATTTCTTTGTCGTTAGATCAATCTGAAGACGCATTGTTTTATTACGGATAACGGAACGGCTTTGCGCGTAACGCATAAGATTAGCGATATCGTAAACATTATTGCGTAATTGAATTTTAGCGTAGCTATGACTGAAATTCGGTACCGCCAAAGCCGCGATCACAGAAAGGATAAGCACAACAAGCAGCAGTTCAATCATCGTAAAGGCCGCCCGCAGGTGAAAACTTCTAAACCGAAAGAACTCTTTTTCCGGAAACCGGCTACTCGATTTCATACCAATTTGTAATATCATCGTCGCTTTCGACGCCATCAGGACCGAAAGAGAACAAATCATAACTTTCCGGGTTTTTGACGCCTGGTGCGCTGTACTGATACTCTCTTCCCCATGGATCGGTAGGAATTTTCTTTTTCTTCAGATAAGGTCCGCTCCAATCTTCCGGAACGGGCGATGACTGCGGTTTAACAACCAGCGCTTTTAGTCCTTGTTCCGTGCTCGGATACGTTCCGTTTTCCAATTCATACATATCCAACGCCAGCGTCAAGTTCGATTCAATATCAGCCTTGGCCGCGGACAATCTTGCTTTTTGTCCTTTACCGACAAAATTTGGTACAATCATGGCGGCCAGGACACTGATAATAATCACCACCAGTAAAATTTCAATCATTGTAAAACCCTGTTGTTTTGTTCGCATCATTAACTCCTTTAAATTGAAAGATCCATTTGAAAAATTGGTAAAATCATAGCTAACACGACCAGCGTTACAAAAACCATAATCACAACCAGCACCAAAGGTCCCAGCAAAGACACCATTGTTTTTGCCGCCTGATCTGTCCGCCGTTCATACGTATCGGCAATCTTATGGAAGGACTGGTCCAACCGTCCTGTTTCCTCCCCAACGGCAATCATGCTTAATGCCATGTCAGGAAAAAAGATACTGTCGCGTAAAGCATAATTTAAACTGGCGCCGTCTCGGACTTCCGTAGACGCCACCATGAGTTCACTTTTTAGAATTGCATTATCCACCGTTCCCCATACTGAATTTAATGCATCATTCACCACAATACCGTTCTCGATTAATGTTCCCATTGTCCGCGATAAACGTCCCACTTCCGCGTAGCGGATAAAACTGCCCAAAGCCGGCATCTTAAGCCGCCATATATCAAAACGTAACCGGCCCTGGGACGTCGACAAAAATTGCCGGAAGTATAACGCGATAACAGCACCGACAATAATAATTAACCACCAAAATGACGCAAAGAAACCACTGACCGCAATAAGGGCTTTTGTAATCAACGGCAGTTCCTGCCCGAGATCTTCAAACATAACGGTTAAGCGGGGAATGACAAACGTCAAAAGGACAAACATCGTGAGAATACCAACACACACAATCACCATCGGATAGGCCAAGGCCTGCTTGATACGCGCATTTGTTTGCTGTTCGCTTTCCATGTAATCCGCCAGACGTTTTAATACATCTTTGAGCTTCCCCGAAACTTCACCGGTCCGCACAAGATTGATAAAAAAAACAGAAAAGATATCGGTATGGTGGGTTAAGGCCTCGGAAAACGAATTCCCGTCACGGACGGTTTTATGCATCTCCTGGACTTTAACTTTCATATCCGGATTTTGTGTTTGCTGGGCGATAATTTCTAAACTGCGCAAAATAGGAACAGCCGCCTCAACCAGATCACTCAACTGGCGGGTAAATTCCACGACGTCATTGAGCTTGACTCTTTTAAAGAGGCTAAACGCAAAGTTTTTTTTCTGAACCGGCGCATCCATTGATGCACTTTCATCCGCAAATACATCCAGCGGTACAAGCCCTTTTTGCGCGATGATGCTTACAGCCGCGTCGGAATTAACAGCGTCAATCACACCGTCGATGACTTTATCAGGTCCTTCTTTGGCTTTATAACGAAACTTCGGCATGTTCGGCTACCTTCTCACTATTCCAACGCTTCATCCTGCGTGACACGGATAACCTCTTCCGGTGTCGTGACGCCTTCGGAAACTTTTTCCCAACCGGACATTCGTAATGTCTTCATTCCACCTTTGACGGCCTCCTCTTTGATTTGCCCGGCCGTCGCGCCCTGCATAATCAAAGCGCGGATCTTATCATTCATCACCAGGAATTCATAGATCGCCACCCGCCCGGAAAAACCACTTTGATTACAAGATTCACATCCTTTACCCTCAAAAATTTGGATGGCCTGTCCTTCCGGCGCGGCTACTTCAAAGTCTTTAACAATTTTCGCATCGACATCTTTCGGGGCTTTACAATCCGGACAGATCGTACGAACAAGACGCTGAGCGATAAAACATTCTATCGTACTTGTAATCAGATACGGTTCTACACCCATATCCACGAGACGGGCCACCCCACCGGCAGCGTCATTAGTGTGAAGTGTGGAAAAAATAAGATGTCCTGTTAAAGCAACCTGAATAGAAATTTCCGCGGTCTCAATATCACGAACCTCCCCCACCATCATAATGTCCGGATCATGACGCAGCATAGACCGCAGTCCGGCCGCAAAGTTCAATCCGATCACAGGATTGACCTGAATTTGTGTAATTCCTTTTAACTGATATTCAATCGGATCTTCAATTGTGATCACTTTTTTATCTTCGGTATTGATTCGGGACAGGCAGGAATATAATGTCGTTGTTTTACCACTTCCCGTCGGACCCGTAATAAAAATAATTCCATGGGGCTTTTTTATCATTTCTTCCAAAATATACATTTCCTTCTTGCCAAGCCCCAAATCCTCCAGACTATATAAATTGGATGTGTTTAAAAGCCTCATCACCACACTTTCACCGTACGGTGTCGGAAGAAAAGAAACCCGGAGATCCAGATCAATATTGGACACCTTGACTTTAAACCGGCCGTCCTGCGGTGTTCTCTTTTCGGCAATGTTAAGATTGGATAGAATTTTGATACGGGAACTGATGGCGTCCTGAAAATGCTTGATATTCGGCGGAACTTTGGCGTCGTGAAGAATTCCATCCACACGATAACGGATTTGCAGTTCATCCTCGAAAGGTTCAATGTGGATATCCGTCGCCCTGTCCTTATAAGCTTCCAACAAAATCTGATTTAAGAAACGGCTGATCGATACTTCCGCGTTGGACTCATCAATATTATCAATCAGCTTAGCGGCCTGCTGCTTCGGCTGGACTGTTCCCATCATTTGTTCAATGGTTTCAGCCCCGACACCATAATACCGGCGGATGGCTTCCAGAATATCTTTTTCCGCGGCAAGTGACGGCTTTAAGTTCAAATCCACAACCATTCCGATTTCATCCATCATTTGATAGTCAAACGGCCGGGTGGTCGCAACGCATAAATTGCCGTTTTCAACCGCGAAAGGAATAATTTTATAATGACTGACAAACTTGGCGGGAATTTTTCGACGGATATCATCAGCAATGCTCATCGCCTTTAAGTCGACATGGCCAACATTCAGGAAATCCGCCATTAAAGGAAGCACCTGTTTTTCATTATGTAAGAACCCGGCACTTAAAATAACCGATTCTAACGGAACACCGGATTCCTGCGCCGTCTTGATTGCACTTTCCAGGTCTTTTCGGCTGATCAATTCTTTTTCGACAAGAAATTGTCCTAAATCAATATCGGATTGGTTCACGCTGTCACTCCATCACCGTTTATTATTTTTTTAACGGGTTCCGTGTTGGTTATAATAATTTCCCGCAGCTCTTTGGCCTTTGTCTTAATGTGTAACTGTAGTGCGTTGTAATCGGCCAACACTTTATCAAGGCCATGGACCACCTGACCCAATAAGTCATTCGCAGAAAATCGGATTTCATAATCCTGAAGCCCCATCAATTCCATAAAAGCCGTATGCATTTTATTAAACGAAACACACAAAAACGGGATCCCCGCGTTGGCCGCGAAAATGGCGCTATGCAAACGCATGCAGATCATCACGTCGCAAAACTTCTTTATAGCAAACAGCATTTCCTCCGGCTGAACAATATCCCGTAAAACGGTTACATCATTTTTGTTTTTGACCGATTTCAAAATCTGGGCGATGATGTTCGCTTCACGCTTGGAATCCCCCAGAGGATCATCAAATGGAAGGATTAAAACTTTCTTTCCATTACGATGGACCAGATTAATAATGCTGGCAAAAGATTTAACCAGCCTGGCCACCTGGTCCTTGGTAAATTCCGAATGCGGAGAAATGACAATACCGACGGTAAATTTCTCCTTTTGATAATGGAACGCCCTGGTTTTTGGTTCTAACAACAACTCTAAATCCGGAATCAGGGACACATTCAGAAAGCCCATATCCTGAAGAAAACGCTGTGTCACCAGATCACGTGCGCCGATAAACTTCGCCATCCGGCACAACCGGGAAATTTTATCCCGGCTTTCCGACGAATACTCTTTTCCTTCGTCACAGTTTATTCCCGCACTGTAAATAATAACCGGAAAATCCCACTGTTCCTTCGTAAGCAATTTTCCGGGCAGATAAGGACATTCCCAGCGGAAAATTCCCCCGCCTCCAACTAAAAGCGCCTTCAACACCCGTGGATTAAACGTGTAACACCGTTTTGAAAATGGAAGAACTTTCGCTCCCAATAACTTTCGCCCCACATAAAAGGACGCGTCATCACCTAAATCGCCATGCCCGAAGTTTCCGTAAAATCCCGTATGCTTGCCTTGTAAAAGAACAAACGACTTAAAATATCTGATAAATTTTGAATCCGAGAGTTTTAATGATTCCACGGTCATGGGAAAACAGCTTCCTTCAAACGTTCGAAGTTTCTTGTTAATCCATCCTGTTTTGGCATACCCACGCGATAACATTTAACGGTTTGTAATAATACGTCCAACGCACTGTAAACAGATTCCCAGGGTTTTACGTTCAGGTCTAACAAATTGTACAAATGCCGGTATTCCGAATAATGGTTTAATTCCGAAGGCAGATGGCTTAACGATACTGCGCGCGCTACAGCCTCTTTTGAAGAAATAGGCGTAACACAGAATTCAGAACTGAATTCCGGAAAAATAAAAATATCCGGTGTGATCCCTTCTTGGGACGCGTTAAATTTCGGACTGAAAAAACCTTTTAATAGCGCAAATTTATTCATTTGGTCAAAATGATCTTTCCATAGGAAATCATCGTCCTGCGCGTGCATCCGCACAAGCTCATAGCACGGATAAACATGACTGCGGTCATAAAACACCAGATTATCCGACAAGAACCGTGCTCCCTCTTCTTTTAAAAACATCAACCCCAAACTGGTTTTGCCGATACCCTCCAAACCGCAAATAACCACACCTTTATTGCGATAAACCAAAGCCGAGGCATGTAAAGCATGCGTCTGCTTCTTTTCCTCCAGATACCAAAACAACGGGTAATACAAAACATAATATGTGAGCATAAAAAAGAATTCATCCGGACGCCGTTGAAAAGGGCCGAAGCGGAAAAAATCTTTCACCCGCTTTTTCGGGAATTTGACAACCAATGTCAACTTCTCTTCCTCCTGGCGGATATGAAAAAGAACTTTCCATTTGCGTTCTAACTTGCGGACTGTGGCCACTTCATTATCCGCGGTCAGCGTGTTGGCTCCGATCGTGGTAAACCGGCCGGACGACTTTAAGCCGCCTAAATAAGTGTTCAGCGATTCTTCAGACCAGTCAAACGTAATCTGTATATGATGAGATGATGATTCCGTTGAAACAATTTTTTCAAAATAATCGCTTAAATAAGAATGATATCCCGGAAAGTTGGTTGTCAAAGAAACATTGAGGCCCGCGAGATTTAGCTGAATTGTATTCATAGATATTTAGTACTTATATTAATAAACTATATTTCTATAATAATTATATTGTAAAACAGCTAAAACGCAACTGCCCTGATGGTTCTTTTAGGATTGGAATGTTTAAGATGTGACCCTGCGCAGATATCCGCGGGGGTTAAAGGAAAGATAGAACTTCTCTTTGGTGGAGTCGATCTCAAAATCCTGATTTTCCGCCAGAAACGCATCAACCGCCTCCATCGGTCCCGGGCCGTATTTCGGATTGACGGGATGTCCGTTAATATTTGTGTCTTCCACAATCAGATAACTGCCTTTAGTGACAAAGGAATGATACAGCCGAAGTTCTTCTAACACGTGATCTTTGTGATGGTTAGAATCCAGAATAACCAGAACAACGCCTGCGTCGGCCACTGCATCCCGGACATTCTGAATGATATTCTGATCGATAGACGATCCTTTAACGTAGGTAATTCGATCATGTCGGGGCAAATCCGATGGGTGATCGATATCAATCGTCATAATCCGGCCCTTTTTCATCAAATCACAAAGTGAGGCCATATAAAAGGCGCTTCCCCCGCGGTAGGTGCCTGTTTCGACAATCAAATCCGGTTTCACACTGAACAGAATTTCCTGATAAATCCACATATCCAGCGGACATTTTTCTGCGGGCACACCCATCCAATAAGTGTCGGTCCATGTCTGTTTGTGATTGTAATAATATAATTCATGGAAATTCTTAACCGTGGCTTGCTCACGTTTTTGACCAAACAGTTTTGAAAACATCGCGACTCCTTCTGATACACATTCCGATTGGAAAAAATGGACATCTTTAAAATACCAAACCGGCAGGGAATGTCAAACGTATTTCACGTAAAACCTATGAGAAGGATTAAAAAATAAACTAAAGATGGTAGACTTGTTCGGCGTCTTTCTGGCTACGGGGAACGAAAAAGCGGAAAATTGTTCCTCCTTCTGGATTAGGTTCCGCCCATATTCTTCCATGGTGGTCTTCAATAATTCTGCGCGCAATGGAAAGTCCGAGGCCGGTCCCTCCAGCACCCGTTTTCGATTTACTGCTCTGACTGAAGGCATCAAAAATCTCTTCCAGCTCTTCCCGCGGAACACCGACCCCGCTGTCCTGAACAGACAAATCCACATGGCCGTTTTCCGAAAACACAGAAAGATTAATCATACTCCCCTCCGGAGAAAATTTAATCGCATTCGATAAAAGGTTATGCACAACCTGAAAAATTTTATCTTTATCTATTTCGGCCAAATCATTTGTTTCTTTATTCTCCACCTTAATTTCAAGTTGTTTTTCCTGATAAAGCGGCGTCACCTCTTTGACCACCTGATCCACCACTTCCGACAAACGCGTATCGGAAAAATCATAGTCAACTTTTCCCGCCTCCAGTTTTGAAAGATCCAGAAGCCCGTTAACCAGACCCAGCAACCGTTCACCGCTGGTTCTGATTTCTCGAAAATACTGCTGCAACTTTTCCTTTTCGGCCTTATCAATACGCTCGTCACCAAATTTGGCAAAACTGAGGATGCCGTGCATCGGTGTTCGCAGTTCATGACTCATATTAGCCAGAAATTCCGATTTAGCACGATTCGCTTTTTCCGCACGGACCTTGGCCTTAACTGCTTCTTCCGTCCTGATCTGGACCTCTTCCTCTAAGCGTTTTTGATTTTCCTCCTGTTCCCTGGCCCGCTCCTGTTCCATTTGCTTCTTTTCTTTTATTAAATCAATGTAGTTAAAAGCTTTATTAATCGTATGCTTAAGAATCTGAGAATCCAGCGGTTTAATCATAAAATCCAGCGCTCCTTTTTGCATGGCCTTAATAGCCAACTGCACTGTTCCTTCCGCCGTGATCATAATACAATACACGTTGAGTTTTCTCTTTTTCAGTTCATCCAAAACCCTTAATCCATCAATACTCGGCATGTGCTGATCGAGCAGTACAAGATCAATCTCTTCCTTTTCCAATATGCGCAGCGCGTCTTCTCCACACTCCGCCTCTTCAACGCCAAATTCCTTTAATATGCCTTTTAATAACACACGATTCTGTCTGTCATCATCAACAATTAATATTTTTCTTTTGATTATTGTCATCCTATACCAAAACTATTATGGAAAATAAATGGTAATTATATTAAGGGAATTTGAAAAACAAAAGAACACCCGTGTTTCGCGCTATTCGACACAAATAAATTTCCATTGTGACGCTGCGCTACACTTTTGGCAATTGCCAAATCCAGGCCGACACCGCTATTATACTGTTCTGTGCCTTTCATATGAAAAGGATCGAGAACATTATCCTCTCCACTAAAGTCCATCCAGGAATTGTTTAACGAAATCTGCCAGCAATCATTATGTTTTGTTGACGTAATCGAAATCTTTTGATCCTCGGGAGCTGATTCGATAATACAATCAATCAAACAATCTATCGCCTCTTCAAAAAGATGCGGATCGGCCACAGGCTTTTCCTTAAGCTTGTTTCCATATTGAACATTAAGCTTTTTTTCTTCAATTTGACTCTTTCGAAAAAGAATGGCTCTGTTGATTGTTTCCTCAACATCAATAGGACGTGGAAAAATCTTTTCCTCTTTACTAAGCTCGGATAAAAGAACAATCTTTCTGGATAAATCGGTCAACTGATTAGCCGCCCGCGTTATTTTATCAAGATACTCCTGGTCCGTTTCTGATAACGCCGCATTTTGTTTAAGCAGAGATGCGAAACCCAGAATGCTGTTAAGCGGCGCGCGAAGCTCATGGGACAGAAGTTCAAGCATATTGTCTTTTAATTTCTCAACTTCTTCCGAAAACTTGAGACGTTCCATCACCTTAACCTTGGCGATCAACTTCACATCTTCAAAAGGTTTGGTGACATAGTCATTCGCACCGACCTCATATCCTTTTAACCTGTCTTCTAATCCGGCCCTGGCTGAAATCATGATCGTTTTTGTAGAACGCAGATTATCGTCGCCACGGATTCTTCGGCACACTTCATATCCGTCAATCTCCGGCATCATAACATCCAGAAGCACAATATCCGGATGAAAGCGCACCATTTCCAATAGAGCATCCTTTCCGGAGGATACTGCTTTTAATTCATAATCCTGTTCAAAGATTTCTTTAAGAATGGACAGATTGGTTAGGTCGTCATCAACAGCGAGGATTTTTGTCTTTTCTAGCATAGCCCGAATAGTTGGTAAAAAAGTCTATGTTTATTAAACTGACCTTTTAGGACAGATCACTAACATTTATCTAACTCATTTATTTTCTAGTATTTACGTAAATTCTAATATCATTATCCATAAAAAAATTGGCATTACAAGAGAAAACTTCCTTTGTTCAAAAACAAAAAGCCGACCTTTTCAAAATAAAAAGACCGGCTTTTTAAAAATTGATAACCTCTGGATAAATCAGGATGACTCAGCAAAAAATTTCTTATGTCCGTAATATAAAATGGTGCCAACCGTAAGACCAACCACATATCCCTGCGGCAGCCCCATAGCCAGTAAAGCGACAATAAGGGCAATAGCAGTATCCCGTTTACTTCCGGTTTGATCACGGAGAAAAAGCATAAGAGTCAACGCTTCAAAAAGCAGCACAACACCAAGGATCGGCTGCGGAAAGAGTTCGATAACTTGTGTAAACGACTGGCTGAAAAACATACCAATGACGACAAAAATCATTCCATAAATGATAACGGACCCTCCTGTCCGCGCGCCGAGGGCGTAATGTCCGGCCAAACCGCCGCAACCATGACAAACAGGAAGTCCCCCGAAAAACGGCAGAATAAGATTAATCAAGGCGTAGGTGACCCCGATCTTTTTGACCGATATTTTCTTGTCAGGAAAAAGATCTCCAACGGTTTTATTAGTTGCAATCACAGAGTTTGATAATGAAAGCGGTAACTGCGGTAAACTTAACACCACAAATCCCGTCAGGATATCCGCCATGGATGGAACAGCAAAGGATGGTAATTGAAAGCCGACACCGGCGGCTAAAGCCCCGAAATCGACTCTGAAGAAAACCGCATATAATAAACCGAGACCAATAACAAAAACACCGGGCGGCTGACGGCGGTTTCCCAAAAGAAGAACCATAATAATAAAACCCGCAAGCGCCAGGGCATAACCGTTCACGCCCATACTGGGAATATATTTTTTAAGCGCCAAGGACGCCAAGGATAATCCTAAGCCGAACTGAATACCACGCACCACACAGGCCGGAATTTTTTTAGCCAGCCATGTTAAGGCCCCGCTTAAACTCAAAACCAGCATCACAACCCCGATCGCCAATCCCCCGCCGAAAAGTATCGAAGCTTCAATATTCTTGGTAATAACCAAAACCGCCATCGCCTTGAGCGGCTGCATGGGCATCGGCAGACCGTACACGACTCCCGTTATGATTTGCATCAATCCGAACATCACAAAAATACTGGTGACATCCAGTTGAGACGCCAAAATCATCCCCACAATTAAAGGAAAATCCGTACCGATATCCCCAAAACTTCCGGAAAGTTCGTTACGGTTAAAAGCGACCCGGTTTTGAAAAAATTCTTTGATCATTTTTCCCATTATATCTTTTTCCGCTACCTCGTCAATTTATTAAAAAAGCCGGTTATTTCGAAATGAAATAACCGGCTTAAAACTTGGATCGTCCAGCTTTTGAGGATCCTTGTTAAATATAAATCTCGTATTCCAGTATAGCTTTTAACTCTCCTTCAGGAGCCGGATCAGTGACTCCGAAAAGAAAACCGACATTGTATTTAACCGGACCCACGCTTCCATAAAATACAGGACCCGCCTGATGAGTTTGTTCATCATACGATTTATGTTCTTTTAATTCACCAAAATTACTGTGCCATTCAAAGCCGGGTTCAAAGTGTTCACTCAAACGGTACCGGGTACTCCAGGTACCGGGTACTCCAGGCAAAACCGGCTTCCGTTTCTTCCTCGGCGCCACCGCCGACCTGTTTTTCAAAAATAATATTGGCGGTATGCACAAATTGTTCAAAAGATTTCTCGAAAAGAAACTTTCCTTCAATTTTGTCCGGCGCTTTTTCGTTAACCGTTGTTTCATAAGCGAACAAAAAGCCAAAATCAAGGAAATACTCTCCCTGTTCCGTTAACTGAAACTTATTTTCCCATTCCAGAGCTTTAAAATCATATTCCTCTTCCAGAGCTTCCCGCTCAATTTCAGCCTCTACTTCTGTAAACCACCAATCCTTGGCGCCGTAACCAATACCGAACTTCTGTTTTTGTTTTCCATCTTTATCGTCACGGTTGTCGATATCATAACTTCCCTTCCATTCAAATTCCAACTCACCGCCATGGACAATCGGGGAATAGACTTTCTTTGTTGCGTGCACCGCCTGAGGAAGCATGAGGATTCCCAAGAAGACCATCGCGCCGACAACAGCCTTTCGCCACAATACTCTGCTTTTATTTCCATAAATAACCAAGAAGGCCGTTATGACAGCGAATGAACACACATAACTGACAACCTGGATAAAAGACGGTCGTGAAGAATACCCGACCAGTGTGTGAAGAAAACTTCCGATAATACTTTGTTCCGATAATATGTTGGAACTGTCCCAAAGCTGAGAAATATAAACAGGAAGAATTCCGCCGGCCTGCAATAAACCGGCCGCCTGAGAAACCATTCCAGCCGCCAGGAAGACCAACAGCCAGCTTGTTACCGAAAATAGATATCTGGTCGGCACACGGACCATACCGAAATACATGGCCATCCCTAATCCGGCACCGGCGGCTAATCCTAACAAACTTCCAACAAGAATCATTATGATAGCTTCTCCCGAAGCCACCGCACTAAATGTAAAGAGAACAATTTCCGATCCTTCTCTTAATACAGCCAGCATAATAACAAAGGCCAGACTGTATAAAGGCTTTTCACCGCTAGTGACCGCGCGACCGACCTCTTTCAGATGTTCAGCCAGTTCCCGTCCATGACGTCTCATCCAGACAACCGTCCATCCGATTAAAGCGGCTGCGGCAATAAGAATGCCGGCATTAAATATTTCCTGCCCCACACCCTCGGCAAAAGAAGATATCGCCTCCGCGAAGTATGCGACAACACAAGACCCCAGGACACCGCCCAGCAATCCGTAAATAATCCATTTGTTTCTGCCTGTCAATCCCTTGGTAGCCGCCAATAATGTTGTCAGAATAATGGCGATTTCCAGGACTTCACGAAATATAATAACACCGATAGAAAACATTATTCTTTGTCCTCCTGCGTACTTTGCATTTGTTCTTCAAAATTTTCCACAGCCACAATCACCCCCTGAGCCGTGTCTTCATGGAATTCTCCAAAATATTTATATTCACCCGGTTTAAGCGGTCCGATAAAAACAACAATTGTTCCATTACCGGTCACAATCTTTTCGCGGTTAAGATCATAACTTTCAAACTCTTCCGGAGTCGAGTCCTCATTTTTAATCACCAGCTTAATCTTTGTGTCAGTAGGAACAAGGAGTTCCGCGGGTTCAAACATATGGTCTTTAATGGTAATCGTAAAAACCTCCGGTTTGGCCCAACTTTGCGCGGCACTGCCGAAAACGAACGCGACCAGCGCCAAAATGAAAAAATACTGTCTTCCCTTCATGTGTTCTCCTTTCAAAGGCATAAAAAAACCCACACCTCTTTTGTTTGTAAAGGTATGGGCTCTGGATACTTAGATCTCTTGCCTCTGATTAATGACACCAAATAAGTTGAAAATTAACTTATTGTGTTTCCATAATACCGTTTCGTATAATCTTTGTCAATATTTTTTATTTTAAAGGGGGCCAAATAATCTTAAGTGCCCCTTTTCTTATTCTTGCCCTTTCTGCTCTTGCATTCGAAGCTCCAGAACGTTAACTCCATCGTCAACAACCACTGTTTTCCTTGTAATTTTAACCACCTTGTAGCCATTAAGCTGCATTCCTACCCCTAAAACCTCATTGTTGATTAACGCGCTTGGTTTTTGGCTATTCCAGAATATACCATTTAAAACAATATTCTGCCCCTGATCTATTCTCTGCGGCCCAGCATCTCCCATCCCTTCCGGCAAAGCTTCCTGTGTCTGAAGCGCCCGCTCCGCTATCCAGTTTTCGGTGACAAAGGGATTCTTTCCCCAATCTTCAAAGGAACTAAGCTGTTTTTTTTCATCGGTACTGTATAGAGAAATCTTGGCAAACAAATCTTCTATATTCTCGGCCCCATCCTGATCAGAGAAATTTGTTAAAGAACCCGTCTTTTTGGCACCACCCTGAAAGTTAGGAAGCCAGACAAAAATAGAAATAACAATAAGAACCGGCAATAATATTTTTAACTTCTTCTCTCTCGCGCCTCTATCCATCTTTAAGATAGACCTCCAAAGTAAACGTTGATACAACCAAGGGAAGAACTTCTTCATTCCGTTTAATATCCAGACTCTTTAAGGTGACAACACTTTTATTCAATGTCCGTAACGCGCCTAAAAACAGCCCCAAATCTTTATATTCTGACGCCGCATTTATTTCAATAGGCATTCGACTATAAGGCATATCTGGAAGCCTCTCTACTTCTTTTGGACTTATCGATATAAAATTAATATCAAATTCCTTACCGGTACTTGTTATGGCATCAATAATCAAAACAACTTCATCTTGTTTGATTAACGACCTGGAGTTGACTATTACATTTTTCTTTTGGATCAAATCGCTAGCAAGGTGCGTATCATTCTCGATTTTACTGATTTCATATTGAAGTTTTTGAGCCTTATTCAACAAGGGGACGTAGACAAATACAACAACAAGTCCTATCGTTATAAATGCCCCTGTAATAATCTTTAAGTTTTTTCTTTTACCTAATTCCATAATAACCCTACTCAAGTTTACAAGTAACTTCAAACGTAATATTTTCTACACCAAAGGTCTTTTTCTCCGTCCGGACCAACTTAACATTCTTGAAAACCCCTTTTTCTAAATCGAGCATAAATTTTGATAAAAGCGTATCACCTGATCGATTAGAATTATCGATAACTCCTCTGATATTAAAGACATTTTCTTTCACCTGAATACCCTCCAAGTACATATCCGATGAAACAACATTACTAATCTCCTTTAATGATTCATCCCAATAGTTCTTGGCGCTCGCGATTTGATTTAACAGCAGCCCCTCTTCTATAGCTTTTAATTCTGGAACTAATCCATTTAAATCCTGTTTAGCTTTTGCATACTCATTCTGAAAATGATGAACTCGTAGAAGCAACGGTATTAACGTAATGCCCATTAATGCCGCCAATACAACCCCGACCTTTTGCAACACATTCGATTTGGTATAAACATCTTTTTTATTATCCTTCACCTTTTTAGGTAACAGGTTGATTCCCTTCATACCGCTTAACGCCGCACCAATAGCCAGAACGAGTTTATGTGCATCGGCTTCACACTCAACAATATCATTCGAAATCAATTCAATATCAACCAAAGGGTTCCCAACACTAACTTCCATCCCCAATTCTTTACTTAAGAATTCAGGCAGACCCTTTAATTGGGCGCCGCCGCCAAACAAGACTACTCTGTCAACCTTACCACCATGCATTTCTTCCTGATAGAAATCAAAGGAACGTTCAATTTCTCTGGCTAATTGCTCCACCTTGGGACGAATAAGAGATAAAATTTGATTTGTCGTAATTTTACCATCGACCATTTTATTTTCTTTAATGTCCGGAATACCGTATTCTTTTTTAACCCTTTCAGCTTCTTCGAGCGTTAATTCGACCTTCCCTCTATCCGTCATTAACGCCCCCGTCAGACTTTTTGTTATTTGCTGACCGGAGAACGGAATCTTTCTGGAAAACTGAAGCTTCGCGTTCATATAGATATTTAACTCCGTTACAACCGTTCCCATCTCTATTGTTACCAATGTTTCATCAATTTTCAGCTTTGATTTCTTAATAACATTTTCTAAACAAAGCGATAAGGGCAATAGTGCCGAGATTTTGATATCCAACGGCTCTATTGTGTCTTTGGCTTCAAAATTTTTATTTATACTTCCTGAAAATGGCTTGGATTTTTTAGGAGTAAAATAGGAAAGTATTTTCTCAATAGCGGCTTTAGGAGACGCGGCGACAACGATATTCCATTTTTCAACACCACCCTTATCAATCTTTTCTATAACATCATAATCCAATATAGCGTCTGATAACGCAAAAGGAATGGACCTTTTAACCTCCAGGCTAACAGCTCCACGCAAATCCTCCGGCGGCATGCTGGGCGTAACAATTTTTCTTACACATGTCTGGGGACAATTGACAACACAGACATATTTAATATTCCGCCGGTTAAAATCTTCTAGGGCAATATTCAACGCGCGCATCGTTGCCGCCTCATCACTCTCTTCAGATTTTTTAATGATATTGACAATGCGCGTTCTTATCAGGGTAAGTTTTCCTTTAAAATAGGCCATCTGGGCTAAATTTACGGAAGATGAACTGATATCGATACCGACAATTGAGGGACCATAGCTCAAACGCTGCCGCAATTTTAGTTTCTCAGTTTCAGGATCCTCTTTTCGAAAAAATCTTTTCACTAAATTTCACCCCAACTGTTAGAAATGGAATTAATAGAAGGGTCTCCCCCGGTTCCTCCACCGGAAAAATATGGCGGATCATTGGACACAAAGGTAAGATTAAAATTATTTGCGCTGGAAAGCTGAACATCTCCTCCGACAATCAAATTCCCCGAAAAGAGAAAATTATTGCAGTCATTAAACTCAAAGTTACCTTCGCTATATACAACCCCTGTGATTGTCAGATTATTTCCTGATCCGCCTACAATATTTCCTTGCGCAATTAATGCCGGATACGGCGGCACAGCGGTAACTATGATGTTGTTTCCAGTAAAACTAATATTCCCTTCTGCCACAACCGTACCGGTTATAGTCACATTTTGCTTTATTTCCACATCTCCTTTCACATACCACATCCCCACATAACTGGAGTTCGCAGCAAAAACATGATTACCGTTAACAACCGTAGTGGCAATATTTTCGTATTCACTATAATCCACCGTCGGAATAGTAACACTGGCATTCTCATCCACATCACCTAGGATAGGCACCGTCCCCTGATCAATATTACCTTGGGCTCCAATATCACCTAAGACCTGTGCGATTCCTTTTGAACCACTAAAATCAATATTACCGCCCGAATAAACAGAATACGTAAACACTTCTGAAACTCCGTCTCCCGGGGTATAATCGAAAACCTGCGTAATAATACGTTCAATACCATTCACCGTTCCACGGGCCGTTATAAGAATATTGGCACCTGAAGTCTCAACCCACATCGTATACGTTCCTTCTCCCAAAGCCTCGCTCTTGGGATCATTGGCTCCCGCACCGGGCGCGGCAGGATAGGCCGTCGTACGCCAGCTCCCATCCGTTGAACCATCCGGTGCTGTATTCAGTAAATACCAGATCGCTTTGTTTAATCCCGCTTCGGCCAGATAAAACGCCGCAACATTATTTTTTTGTCCTCCCAGATTTCTTGTGTCATAAGTTATCAAAAAGACGTATGCTGACGCAATAATAATAAGCGTCACCATAATGATAAACGTAAAAATCAGCGCAGCCCCGTTTTGATTTAATGTTCGATGCGCTTTTCTTATCATAAATTTCTCGGTCTAACACTTGAACTTAACCTCACAGTCTCATCGCCTTCAGCTGCCGTCAAATTGACATTAATGACATTACCCGCCTGACTAAAAACAGGACTGCTCGGCTGAATAATATTGTTGGCCAGGCTTGCCCCTGATCCATAAGATGTCGTTCCCTGCACCCAACGCAGATCATAGGTACTTTGTGTATATGGCGGGTTAGGCTCGGGATCGGCCGCATTGTACAAATAAACCCGATATGTTGTACTGCCACTTCCTAAATCCGCGGTAAACGTAATACTACTATCTGTCAATGCATCAATACTCGTCGCTCTTCTTAAATTCTTAGTCACCAGCTCCAGGGTTTGTGAAAGCTCTGTGCGGATGTCCGAACGCTTAAACCCCTCATTCCATATATCCAAACTAACGCCATAGACATTAAGAACAACCCCAACAATAATACTAAAGGCTACAATAACAACCAATAATTCAAGAATAGTAAAAGCTGTTTTTTTCATTCGTAATCATAGTCCGCGAATAAAGAGACCAAATCAATACTTTGATCTGTCCCTTTTACGTTCCAATACACAACAACATTTACTTGCTTTGGATTGCCGGATACAACAACCTCTCTGTCAAAACCTGAAAAACTGCCTCCCACATTAGCCCGTGCGGATGCAAAACTGTCAATACCAGCGTAAGAGGAAGCATCTCTGACTTCCTCCATCTTTGCCTGTGCCAAATACATTGCTGTGGTTGAATTTTCTACCTCATTGCCCGCGAACAGACCAATACTAAACATCTGTAATATGGCCACCACACCTATCGTTAAAAGAATGGTCGTAATAAGAACCTCTAAGAATGTAAATGCCTTAGGGTCCCGTGCCGTTCGTCCAGAAAATATCATCATCAATTGTTCCTTGCAAACGACCGGCATCATCAATTCCCGAAATATCGGCTGCCGTGTCATTTCCTACAGAAAAAACAACATAAAATCTTCCATTATTAGACCGAAAATAATTGTACTCCGCGCCGCCCGTTGAAAAAGGATCAACTAAGACGTCGTCAAGAATTAAAGGTTTGGCATTGTTTAAAACACTGGCACATATGGTTGTTGTCGTTGCAGGATAAGTATTCAACGATTGATTGAGATAATACGATTCAATTGCAGCGGCTAGCGCTCTTGTTTCGGCCAAGGCCTTGACTTGATTCGCTTCCTCCTTTAAACCCTGAATCCGTGGAATGGCAATGGTTATTAAAACAGAAATTACAACCATAACAACCAGCAGTTCAATAATGGTAAAGGCGAATCTCCTTGATCGTTTTCTATGAATCTTGGAAGAATAAGCACCCCGCCCCTCTAACCAAAAAAAACGGACTATCAAGGCGGAGTTATTAGACATAATTAAAACCCTGTTCCATTCGTCGCATAAATATCATCATCGTTCGTTCCTTGAAGAACTCCCGAATCACTTATCCCGGTGATGTCCGCTGCGGCATCAATGCCGTAAGAAAACACAACATAATATAAACCATTAGCGGAGCGGATATAATTGTACTCGGCTCCACCTGTTCGGAAAGGATCTGCTAAAGCTTCCGAAATAATAAGCGGCGACGCACTGTTCAAAGTGCTTGCACATATAGTCGTTGAAGAGGCCGGATAAGCATTCGGCGATTGATTAATATAATAGGACTCTATGGCCGCCTTAATTGTTTTTGTTTCGGCTTGTGCTTTTGTTCGATTAGCCTCGTCCTGCATCCCCTTAATCCGGGGAACGGCAATTCCAACTAATATTGAAATCACCGTGATAACAACAAGCAATTCAATGATTGTAAAACCTTTACTTTTCATCTTAACCTCCAAGCTATTATTAATACTGCCTATGTTTGTATTGTCTTAACCATATCAAAAATCGGTATAAGCATAGAGGCCATGATGAAGCCTACCATGATACCCATTAATGTAATAAAAAAGGGCTCGATTAAAGTTGTTAGTTTCTTTATCGAATAATCCACACTTGTATCATAAAAATCAGCCACTTTATTCAACATGTAACCCAGTTTACCTGTTTCTTCCCCGACGGAAATCATGTGCACCGCGTCATCCGGGAATTCTCCACTCATTTTTAAAGGCTGATCCAGCCGTTCCCCTCTTTCAACACTTGCCCTCGTTCGCTGAACTACACGACCGATAACCTCATTACCAACCACATCCTTCATAATATCTAAAGACTGCAGCATTGAAACTCCACTATCAACTAAAGTAGCCAATGTACGGCTAAAACGTGCGACAATGACCTTGCGTATTAAAATACCGACGATCGGCACCTTTAAAATAAACTGATCAAAACGGAATTTCCCCTGCGACGAACGAATATACGCCTTTATTCCAAAAGTAACTAAAAAAACACTGGCCAATATTAAATACCAGAACTGTTTAATAGCCACACCAACACCGTATAATATCTGTGTCGGAAGCGGCAAAGCAATATCGGCCTTCGTAAAAATCACAATGAATTTCGGCATAACAAAGGTTACAATTAAAAGAACAACTAATATTCCAGCTACCAAAAGAATCGCCGGATAAAATAATGCACCTCTAATTCTTTGCCGCAATTCCTGCTGTTGTTCCATATATATGGCCAGACGGTTTAAAACGACATTCAAACTCCCCCCCATCTCCCCGGCCCGGATCATACTGATATATAATTTCGAAAATACGGCAGGGTGTTCGCTTAAGGCATCCGACAGAGAAGAGCCGCTCGACACCGACTGAGTAATTTTGCTGACAACATTTTTAAATCGTTCATTTAATATTTGTCTTGATATGATATTTAAAGCCCCGAGCAGCGTAATCCCCGCGTCTATCATGCTTGCCAATTGCATATTAAAGACAACAATATCTTCAATCTTAATTCTTTGAAATATTCCTTCTCCAAAGACTGATTTAGCCTTGCTTTTTTCCTGGGATATATTTTGTGCCGTTTCTCTAATACTTACCGGCATATAGCTTAATTTGCGCAACTTATTCATCAAGTCCTCTTCCGATAATGCACTCATCGTTCCGGAAACAGATTTTCCGATATCATCACGCGCCTTATAAGCAAATGTTGGCATAAAACTATCGCTCCTGTGTCACCCTGAGCACTTCTTCTTTTGTTGTTAATCCATTTTTTATTTTTTCTAAACCATCATCATACAATGTTGTCATTCCTGAATTTTCCGCCTCCTTCTGAATAACATCGACAGAAGATTTCTTTATCGTTAATTCACGGATGTTTTCGTTCGGAATCAATAGCTCGTAAATACCAATCCTTCCTTTATATCCCGTATTCAAGCATCCTTTACAACCGTCGCCTTTACAATCCGGACATAAAGTCCTGAGCAAACGCTGGGCAATAATACCAATAATCGACGAAGATAAAAGAAATGGCTCAACTCCAAGGTCAATTAATCGCGCCATGGCCCCTGCCGCATTGTTTGTATGCAATGTCGCAAAAACCAGATGCCCTGTTAACGCGGCCTGTACGGCAATTTCAGCCGTTTCCAAATCCCTAATCTCTCCAATCATAATAACGTCGGGATCTTGTCTTAAGATCGACCGCAAACCATTAGCAAAAGTAAGCTCAACATCAGGGTTAACTTGAATTTGCCGAACACCGGCCAATCGATATTCAACAGGATCCTCAACCGTCACGATCCCTTTTTCCGGTGTATTAATAGAATTCAAAGAAGCGTAAAGTGTGGTTGTCTTTCCACTGCCGGTTGGACCCGTAACCAGAATAATGCCGTTTGATCTTTTAAGCAGCTCTTGATATTGCTTTAATATTTCACTGCTAAAACCCATCTGATCCAACCCTAAAATAATGTTACTCGTGTCCAACAACCTCATAACGATATTTTCACCATGAACCGTTGGCACACTGGACACCCGGACATCAATTTGATGGTTATCCATCTTCATTTGAAATCTTCCGTCCTGGGGACGCCGCCGTTCTGAAATATTCATATCCGATAAGATTTTTATACGGGAAATAATGGCCGACTGAAAATGCTTTGGAGGTGATTCTTTTTCATGCAAAACACCGTCTATACGAAAACGCAGCTTTAAAACATGCTCCTCTGGTTCCACATGAATGTCTGATGCGCCTTCACGAACCGCCTGCGCCACCATCATGTTGACAAGCTTTACAACCGGCGGCTCTTCTCCCATTCCCTTTAACCGCTCAGCTTCAATTTCATCCCCTTCTTTAACAGCCAATTTTTGCTCATCCAGACTTTTAATAACATCCCCCATACTTCCTTTGGCGGAATAATGTTCTTCAATGGCCTTTTCAATCTCTTCTTCAGTCGCAACGGCCGGTTCAATAACTAATCCTGTCCTTAACCCGACTTCATCAATGGCGTAGATATTAAATACGTCAACCATGGCACATGTTAAATTATTGGCGATCTTCAAAATGGGAATTAACTGATGCTTTCTTGCCAAGTCCTCCGGGACCAGGTCAACAACCGCCGAATCAATCAAATAATTATTAAGCTCGATACGCGGCATATCCATTTGTTGGGATATAAAATTCACCAGATCTTCCTCAGAAATAATACCCATTCTTAACAAAATTTTCCGTACAGATTCTCCTGTACGCCTTTCCTCGGTCCGCACCTCATCCCATTGAATTTGACTGATAATATTTTGTTCTCTTAATAGCTCTCCAAGAGATTTTTTTTGCTTTCTGACCATCATCGACTTTAAGATTCTCCCAAGAGCTCTTTCACCTTTGCTAAAACTTCTTCATGATTAAAAGGTTTGTTGATATACCCGTCGGCGCCGACATCCTTGCTTGTTTGCAAATCGTTCTCTTCCACCCGTGCCGTAAGCATCAGGACCGGAATTTTGTTATATCGATTATCCGCCTTTAACAAACCGCATACTTTATAGCCGTCCATTTTGGGCATCATGACATCTAAAATAATTAAATCCGGTGATTCCTTCTTAGCTTTGTTCAATCCATCCTGACCATCTTCGGCCGTAACGACATCATAACCCGCCGCCGTTAAACGACCTTTAACGACTAGAATAATATCCGGCTCATCATCCACAATAAGTATTTTCTTTGGCATCTTGTCTACCTTCCTGGAAAAACCATTAATTACTAAAATGGTTCCATATTATTTTCTTTTTCTAAAGATAATAATCTCTGATTAATAATGTTTTCACGCTCAATCCTTCTTTCTCTACACCTTTCTAGGTATTTCACCGCTTCCGTTTTATAAGAACTATAGGGATACTGCTCGATAAGTCGATTAAATACACCGATAGCCTCGGTATATTTCTTAAAGTAATAATAAATTTCACCGGCCCTAAACAGAGCCATATCCGCCTCATCGGCGTCAGGAAATTGATTAGCGATCATTTGATAGGTGCTTAATATGGCCTGCTTTCTTTCCTGAAAAGATTTATTGGCAGATTCCACAGACTCAGCGTCATCTAAATTTCTTGCATGTTCCAGCAATTTGGCGACAAGATTTGACTCTCCAACCGTCTGCATATTCGTTGTGACTTCCTTTGTCTTGGAATTCTTTTCCGGACTGAGAATGTACGGCGTGATAAAGACGGTCAATTCCTTTTCCTGAATATCTTTTGATCTGTTGGAAAATAATTTTCCCACAACCGGGATTGATTTTAATCCCGGCACGCCTCCCTCTATACGATCGTCTTGCTTACTGATCAGTCCGCCGATAATAATGGTTTGTCCGTCTTTGACTCTGACAACGGCATCCGCTTCGCGTGTTGCAATATTAGGACCGGCCGACGTGTTGCTTGTTACAGAGGAAACCTCCGGATGAACGTTCATCGTAATCCATCCGTCAGGAGATACCTGGGGCACAACCCTTAAGGTTGTCCCGACATCAACAAACTCTGTTGATTCTGTTGTTGAGGTTTGTGTTGTTGTTTTCTCGATAATAGGCACTTTGTCACCGATAATAATACGCGCTTCTTTGCCGTTGATTGTGGCAATTGATGGTGAAGCCAAAAGATGGGCCTTGTTTTGCTGAATAAGAGCGTCAATGGTCATGGAAATATTCAAATCTTTAAGCACGGTTGTTAGTGTTAATTGTCCGCCGCCTAATGTTGATGACGGTCCCGCTAAACTTGTCGAGCCCGTTACCGACTCGTCTGCCTCTGTAGAACGTCCGAAAATTCCTCCCCCCGTGCTTGTACCTCTGGGATCATAAGTAACGGATGTTGTCGTTCCAAAATTCTCAAAGGCCTTCGCTTGAATGTCTAATATCTTGGCCTCAATCAAAACCTGGATTGGCGGAATGTCAACATCCTGAAGAACAAGCCGCACTTTATCAATATTTCTTTCATAGTCGGTCACAACAATACTGTTTGTCGCTTCATTAACCTGGATATCCCCGTTAGGTGAAATCACTTTGGTTAATAACTGTTTGGCTTCCTTCGCGGTTAAATAACTTAAGCGCATCGTTATAGTCTCTTGACCAAACCCTTCCATTCCGGACCCTGGAAAGACATAAATCAACGTTCCTTCTCTAGTAAAGGTATAACCGTTAACACTCAAAATAGCCTGTAACGCCTCATCAACTGTCACGTCGCTCAAGTTTGCGGAGACAACCCCTTCAATATCTTTGGTCACAACAAGGTTTAAGTCATTAGAATAAGCCAGGGCCTTTAACACGGAGGTTAGACTGGCATTCTTATAATCGATCGAAATAAGCTTATCTTTCTTCATCGGTTCCTGGGCCATGACAGGAACTCCTGAAAGATATAAAATCATGCTTATAGAAAGAAATATTCTAGCTATCATATTTTCTTCTTATCCCCATCGGCAAAGCCGGCCAAAGCCAGCTCTCTTAAAATCAGTTTGATGGTATAGCCCATCTTCATCATTTCTCTAACCTTTAAGACACGACGGCGCACCTCTTCAAGGTCATATAAACGTTTATTCCGTTTAATTTCCTTAACTTCAATTAAACCGATATTGGTGTAATAGTTGACCGTTGCCTTTGAGACTTCAATACTTTTGGCAAGCTCATCTACGTTAACCATTTTCTTCATTAAAGCTAATCCTTGATTAGGTGAGATTACAAATTCTATTAGTTACAAAAATTATAGAGTAAAAGGACACCCTTATCAATAAATTTTATGTATTTTAATTGTTTTAATAATTTAAATTAAATAAAATA
>JAGQKQ010000029.1 GCA_020430005.1 Candidatus Omnitrophota bacterium | reverse complement strand
TATCGCATAGCTTCCTTTAGATGCAATCTCCACAATTTCGTATTCGCCCAAAAGATCAAACGGGGCCATAATCCGGTGAGAAAAAATATTTTCGGGAACTGTTCCTAACTGATCGCCGGCGACGACACGATCACCAACCTTCGCCGTTGGAGTAAATTCCCATTTCTTTTGCTGATCTAACGGTTCAAGATAGGCTCCGCGCTTAAGAAAGAAGCCATGGGCCTCGGCCAATTGAGGAAGCGGATTTTGCAGACCGTCAAAAACCTGTCCTAACAGTCCCGGAGCCAACTTGACACTTAAAAGATCGTCACTGAAATCCACATTATTGCCTACTCTAATTCCGGCGGTGTCCTCAAAAACCTGCAAGTCCGCCTTATGACCATTAACGCGGATCACCTCGGCTTTTAAACGGTCTTCATCGCAATGGATATAGGCCACTTCGTTTTGTATAACACGCTCCTCAAATTCAACGGCAACCATATTTCCGTTAACACCGATTACCTTACCTGATCTTGTGTCTGTTTTCACCATCAGCTCCTTTTATATAAAAGTGATTTGTGGTTGGTGATTCGTGCTTAGCCATCCATTTCTTAATCACCCAGCACTAACCGCCAATCACCATTTATAATTTTTAAATTTTCTCCAACACCGGTACGTGGATATTGTGATATTCCTTAAAAATTTCTCCTCCACGAGCAGAGGCATACAATTCGTATTTCTCCATAATGGATAATCTCAAACCGTAAATTAAAATAAACTCCAAATTGAAGTACTGCCCCTCGGCCAATTCATCTAAAAACTGCCATCGGAATTGGTCTAATAATTTTGTTCCTTCCAGCAGATTAGGGTTTTTTACAGCTTGCTGAATGACGTCGCTCATTTTCTGTTCGAAGGCCCGGCCGCCTCTTAAATAATCCAAGGGATCTTTGCCCGCCTTTTCCGCGCGGACAACCACCTGCTCATTCAGAAACGCACGGTTAAAATCCACCCATCGTCGGATACAGGCATTATTTACCGTCGTAATATCCTCATTCAATAATACCGCGCGCACCAGTTTATAATCGGCTGCCTGCAGAAGATTTTCGCAATTGTTTAAAAACTCGTCTGTGCTCATCGGCGCCTTACCGTTAAAATCCAACATCGGCAGGCTGGCCGCGAAATAATAATAACTTCGTCCCATATTAATGTATTTATCCCTTTATAAGAGAGGCGAGCTGATCATTGAGAAATGTGCTAATGTATTCGGCTAAACTTTCTTCGGTGAATTCAAAACTTGATTTTCCACCGTCAAAGCTGATGGCAAACCCTTTGGTGATCTGGCCAGATGATTTAATCGTAAAACCGTCTTTCAGTTTCTTCTGCAGCTTAGCCAATGCCCCGTCTTTAAGTTTGTTTTTATCCGCATCACTTAAAACAATTTCAATACTTTGATCTTTTCCGGTGGCAATGTTATCGACAATTTGAACTAAAATTGTTCCGACCTGTTCCGAAGTTAAAGAGTCCTTAACTTCTTTTGCTATAATTTCATGCAGAAATCCCTGGATAGACTTTTTTAGGGAAAGCAATGTATCTCGTGAGGCTTGTTTCAGCGCGACTTCGGCCGATTCGCGCGTTTTCTTGGCTTCATTTTTGGCATCCAGTAAAATGCGGTCAGCTTCTTCACGTGCCTTTACCTTGATTTGTTCGGCCTCGGTCTCAGCGTTCTTTTTTATTTCTGCGGCCTGTTGTTCGGCTGATTGAACGCCTTCATTTTTAATTTTATCGATAAGTTCTTGGACTTGTCCTGACATGGTTATCTCCCATATTTTGTCTAATGTAAAATGTTAAAAGTAAAAACGGACTCCAATTACCTTTTATTACATTTTACTTTATACATTTAACATATTCATGTTTCGCTGATTTCTTCTAAAATCTGCTCGGCTGCTTTTAAAGGATCTTCCGCTTTCACGATAGGTCGACCGACGACGAGATAATCGCTGCCGTTGGCTACGGCGTCTTTGGGTGTTGTGACACGTTTTTGATCACCCACCTCGGCTCCCGCCGGACGTATTCCCGGCGTAACGATAGTAAAGTCCTCCCCTAATTCTTTTCGAATTAAGGATGCTTCTTGACTGGAAGCGACAACACCATCTAAACCGGATTCTTTTGCTAGGCGGGCTCTTTCTAAAACAATATCGGCTATGTTATCCGTTTTAGCATCGCTTGTCAAGACCGTAATGCCAACAATTAAAGGTTTCACAACTTTAATACTGTCAGCCTTTTTGAAAGCTGCTTCAGAAGCGCGCTGTAACATTTCAGACCCGCCAACAGTATGTACCGTCATCATAAATAAACTTCCTGTATTATTACCCGTTTCCTGTGGCTTTGCAATGATTTCGTGAAGATTTTCATTTAAGGCCACCGCGGAAGTAACGGCGTTGGCTACCGTATTGGGAATATCATGAAATTTAAGGTCGAGAAAGACTTTTTTGCCGCGGGCAATCAAATGGCGGATCACCACCGGACCCAAAGCTGTAAACAATTGGCTCCCTACCTTATATATAGAGACCGTATCACCCAACGTGTCTATCAACGCGCGGGCCTCTTCAAACGTTTCCACATCCAGAGCCACAATCAATTTGTCTTTGGGATCATTCATACACTATTTTTCCAGAATTCCTGTTAAGTCTCTGATATCTTTAACCTTTTGCTGCTTCATATATTCTTTAATGCCGTTGAGAACATCTAACGGCGCCCTCGGATTAATAAAATTTGCCGTTCCCACAGAAACCATTGTCGCCCCGGCAATAATAAACTGTAGAGCATCTTCGGCATTCATAATTCCGCCCATAGCAATAATCGGAATCTTCACGGTTTGGTAAACCTGATGGACCATGCGGACGGCAATCGGACGGATGGCCGGGCCACTTAGACCTCCGGTAAAATTCCCAATTACAGAACGGCGTTTTTGAATGTCGATCACCATACCGGTAAAAGTATTAATCATACTGATTCCATCCGCGCCGCCCGCTTCCGCCGCCTGGGCGATATCCCGAATGTCGGTGACATCCGGTGATAATTTGGCTAATACCGGATATTTGGAAATTGCTTTAACAGTTTTGACAATCCGTTCTGTTGCTTTTGGATCTTGGGCAACCAAAACCTTATGTCCAAGATTAGGACAGGACAAATTGAGCTCGAGCGCGCTGATTCCTTTAGCGGCGTTAAATTTTTCGGTCAACTTAATAAATTGTTCTTCATTATGTCCCAGCACACTGATAATTAAAGGAACACCTGTTTTTTGTAGCGGTGGAAGTTTTTTAGCAATGAACCCATCAGCGCCCGGATTTTCTATACCAATCGCGTTTAACATTCCCGATGGGGTTTCGACAATGCGTACCGGCGGGTTTCCTTCCTGGGCAAAAAGCGTTACGGTTTTTGGAACAATCGCGCCTAGCGACTGCACTTCCTCCAAACTGTAATACTTTTCCGCATGAGGAAACGTGCCCGAGGCCACCGTCACCGGATTTTGAAATATTGCGTTACCTATTTTTACAGATAATTTCATAATTATATTTACTTTATAGATACACGATACTGGATGCTAGATCATCGATACTTGCCGTTTTTAGTTTTTCGAGTATCCCGTATCAAGAATCGAGCATCAAGTTCATTTCCATAACATTTTCAAACCGACCAACACCAAGACCGCACCGAATATTTTTTTCAGCGGACCCGCCGGAATGCTTTGAGCGGCATTAGCTCCTATTAAGGCGCCAACAATAAACCCGACGGCAATCCAAATCGCCATTTGTACTTTCACATTTCCGGCATAGTAATATCTCAATACCGCCAGAATAAAAATAGGAGGAAGCATAACCGCCAGTGCGGTTCCCTGGGCCTGATGCTGGGTTAAACCGAATAACAGTACCAGCGCCGGAACCATTATGGTTCCCCCGCCGATTCCCAAAGCTCCACCACAGATACCAGCCACAAGGCCAACTAAGATATATGAGAGTATGGACATAATATTCACGTGATCTGTTATCTGTGGTCAGTGATCTGATAACTGCGGATCACAGAGCACAGAACACGGACCACTTAAAAAATAACTTCCGCCAAATCAAACACCGGACCATCATAACAAACCGTTTTATAACCGGATGTTGTTTTAATCGAACATCCCAGACATGCCCCTAAAGCACAGGCCATAACTTCTTCGCACGCTGCCTGTCCTTTAATGTTATTCTTTTTTGCAAAATCCTGCACAGCGGCCATCATCGGATTTGGTCCGCAGGTATAAATTTCTGTCGTCGCCGGATCCATTTTAATTTTAGAAAAAAGCTGTGTTACCCGTCCTTTTGTTCCGACACTACCATCATCAGTTGCTACCATGACCTTGCACCCATTGGCCTTAAATTCCTTCATCGGATAAACATGCCCTTTGGTCCGTCCTCCATACAACAATACCAAATCCAATTTACGTTTCTTTAATACATCAGAAAGGATTAAAAATGGGGCCACGCCAATCCCTCCAGCCACCATTACCACCTGTTTAGTTTTTTCGGACGGAAGAACAAACGGTGTCCCAACAGGGCCGACAATATCCAGAACATCTCCTTTGACCTTTTCCGCAAGAATTCCTGTTCCAGGCCCGACAACTTCATAAAAGATTTCGACATACTTATCCGCACGATAAACACTAAATGGCCGCCGGAAAAAAGGTTGAAGTCCGTCTTCGACACGGATATGAATAAATTGTCCCGGCTTAACGTTTTTCTTTATGGACGGTGCATTAATGCACATGCGATAAAAACGCGGACACAATTTCTCATTTGAAACAACCTTGTATGTATTTTGTAATTTTTCCATATTTTACTCGATACTGGATACTGGATGCTTGATAAATAAAAAATCTTCTAGTATCGAGAATCCAGCATCTAGTTTTTTTGATACGAAACCATAAATACACAGAGATAAACACAAAATGTAATAATGAATAACAACAGCGTGCGAACCAAATTTGTCCCGCCGAAGATTAAGATTTCTTGTAAAGACTCCAGAACAAAAGCAAGTAACGGCCATGTCCATAAATTGCGGGACTCTTTCGTGCTGAACATTTCATCGAAATTAAAAACCTCACGTGTTTTTGCCTTTAACATCTTGGATATCTTGGGGAATAATCGGGGTACTTTCCGGCAATAAGTTTTATAGGTCTCACCAAAAGACTTAGTCAAAAATTCTTCTTCCTTAATCATTTGTTTGTTAAACCGCACATAAAACAACCACGCGAACACAGGTAATAACCATAACGGCCAAACCAGCAGCACAAAACCGCACCCCAGAAGAAAACTTCCTAAATACATTGGGTTGCGTGTTAAGGTATATGGACCGCTCGTTACTAAACTCTCACTCCGTTTGGAATGAGCTTTTTTATGACCGCGCCCCGACATGCGAAGAAAACTTCCCTTTAAAATCAGGACCAGACCAAAGCAATCTTTGATATTATCAACTAATAGAGATTGCCAATACAGTCCTTTAAAAATATAAAGAACGCCTGTAAAGATAATAATGATGGATAATAAAGCACTATCGATTTTGATACGTTTTTTCACGTTATAAATCCTCGTAATGAATTGTGGTTATTCGGTTACGTAACTGGAAACGGTGTTCGTCTTTCGATTATGTAACGATTAACGTAGTACGTTTTACGTTTCGAGCCGCGCAACCGTTGCCCGTTTTTTTCTCGATACTTTAAGTTTGGCATTTCTCACAAAAAAATGTACTGCGCCCGGTTTGCACAATACGTTTCACCGGTGTACGGCAAATAAAACACTCCCGGCCCTCCCTGCCGTAAACCTTGATCCTGTTCATATAGTTTCCCTTTTTTCCGTCGGAATCACGATAATTGCGCATAGATGTCCCGCGCAGGGCAATGGCCTCCTTCAAAACCTTTGTCGTTACCTTATGCAGACGCCTAACTTCATCAATGCTAAGCGTTTTGGACGACTTTTGAGGATGAATTTTCGAACGATATAAAATTTCCGAAGCGTAAATATTGCCAATCCCGGCCAAAAAGTTCTGATTCATCAACAGCGGTTTGATTGGAGCCGTCCGCTTTTTTAATTCGTCCGTCAGCCATTCCACTTTAAAAGTATCATTCACAGGATCAATACCGATATTTTTAAAATACCCGACAGTATCCAGGTTATCGGTATAAATCAGCCATCCGAATAATCTTTGATCATTATAGTTTAAATAAACATTGTTGGAAAGATGGAAGACAACTTTTGTGTCTTTTAAATTTTTGGTTTGTCGAAGATGCCGGCCATAAATCAGGTGTCCGGTCATTTTGACCTGAACAATCAGATATGTTCCATCAGCAAAGTCCAGGACAACCGCCTTGCCTCTACGATAAACACGGGTAACGGTCTGGCCTCTAAGCCGGCGGGTAAATTTTTCTTTAGAAAGCCCAAAAAGAACACGGGTGTCGTAAATATCAACACCCGTGATAGTAAGTCCTATTATCTTTTGTTCCAAATCTCTGGCGATTGTTTCCACTTCCGGCAGTTCCGGCATTCTAAACTCCCCGCTTGGCTTAAAAAACGTTCCATTAACGCAAATCCTTTATTAACTCCTGAAGCTTTTCTTCCAGTTCTTTCAAAGTCTCCACTTTGATTGTTCCCAAAACATCCCAACCACCAAAATCAATCACCGGGCGGCCGTAAACATTGGCATAGGAAATTTCAGATGACGTCCCAAAACTTCCGGGAAGGGCAATAATCACATCTCCCGAAGCCGCAACCATTGCATTACGGGCATAACCGATGGTTGTTGGTAGTGCGATATCAATATAAGGGTTGGCATCGGCCTTATCTTTGCCCGGAAGCAGGCCGATTGTCAGTCCTCCGGCCTCTTTAGCTCCTCTGGCAGCCGCCTCCATAACCCCGGAAAGACCACCGCAAATCAGAACACACTCCATTTTTCCTATTATAAAGCCAACATTGTGGGCTAACTCCTCCACTTCATCGTTTATATCATGCCCGCCAATAACTGAGACCGTAATTTTTTGACTATTCATTATCGTCCTTTTTTTAAACTTCTAAAAATCTATAATTTATGGATGGAACAAACCACTTTTTGCTCTATATATCTATTTTTATGGGTAAATTACTCCACGTCCAAGTTATCCACATATTGTGCATTTATTGTGGAAAAAACCCCAAGATATTGGGGGCTATTTTTCGGCGGAATACGATACTTTCCCTTGATAAATCGTCCAGGATACCTGACCCGTCAGTTTTTGCCCGATAAATGGAGAGTTTTTCGATTTGGAAACAATATCCTCTTTTTTAAATTCCCATTCTTTATCAGGATCTATAATTGTTATATCCGCATCATACCCTTCTTTAATCACACCCTTATTTTTCAGACCAATGATACGCGCCTGAGCTGTCGACATCAAATCCACCATCTTTGTCCAGGAGATAACATCCTTCTTAACCAATTCAGTAACCGTTAAACCGACCGATGTTTCCAAACCGATCATCCCAAAAGGCGCATGATCGATATCCACTTCTTTATCTTCCTGCGAATGCGGCGCATGATCGGTCACAATACAATCTATCGTACCATCTTTTAAACCTTCCCTAATGGCCTCAATATCTTCCGGTGTACGTAAAGGTGGATTAACTTTCGCAAAGGTATCAAATTCTTTCAGCGCCTCATCTGTTAAAGTAAAATGATGCGGGCACGCCTCGGCCGTCACAGGAATACCCTGCGCCTTAGCTACACGGATAAGTTCGACAGACCTCTTCAAACTCATATGCGCAAAATGGACCTTTGTTTTTAAATAATTCGCCAATTCAATATCCCGAGACACAATGACACTTTCGGAAATTCCCGGATCACCTTTTAATCCCAACAATGTTGATGTTTCGCCTTCATTCATAACACCACCATTACTTAGCAACGGATCTTCACAATGCTGAATTAAAAGAATGTCCGCCATTTTGGCATATTCCATTGCGCGGCGCATAAGATGACTATTGACAACAGACTTTCCATCGTCGGACAAAGCTAAACATCCCGCCTTTTTCATTTCAAAAATATCAACCAACTCTTCATCTTTTTGTCCTCGGGTGATTGCCCCGATAGGAATCACATTCACCAAACCGATCTGCTCAGCCTCTCTAATCACCGAGTCAACGATAGATTCATTGTCAATAACCGGCCGCGTATTCGGCATACACATTACCGTTGTAAAACCGCCTTTGGCCGCAGACATAGAACCTGTTTCAAGATCTTCTTTATATTCCTGACCAGGCACACGAAAATGCACATGCATATCGATTAACCCCGGCATGACAAGTTTATTTTTGGCGTCGATAACCTTGGCTGCTTTTTCCGATATTGACGGTGCGATCTTAACAATCTTCCCCTTATCCAGAAGAATATCCTGCGGCTTTTTTTCCATCTTATCCGCGTTAACGATAATGGCATTTTTAATTAAAAGCGACATACTTACCTCAGTTCCATGATTTTAGATGTAAGACGTAAGCAATTGCGTCCTTCGGACACTGGAACACCTCTTACACCTCACCCCTTACTTCTTTAGTTCATCTTATACCCTAAATCTTACATCTTAAAGCTATTTGCTCCTGAGGAGCAAATAAAGAACCGCCATACGTACCGCAATTCCATTAGTCACCTGCTCCAAAATAACCGAATGTTCTCCATCGGCAACTTCAGCAGACAACTCAACCCCTCGGTTGGTCGGCCCCGGATGCATAATCAATATATTCTTTTTGGCTTTTGCCAAACGCTTCGCATTTACACCAAACTCTTTGGCGTATTCGCGCAGGGATGGGAGAAATTTTTCATGCTGACGTTCCAGCTGAAGGCGCAGCAACATAAGGACATCACAATCTTTAATTACCTCGTCAATATCATAACTAACCTTCACACCCATTTTTTCAATCCCAATCGGCATAAGTGTCGACGGGCCACACACTGTTACCTCCGCGCCTAATTTTGTTAACCCCCATATGTTCGATCGGGCGACACGCGAGTGCAGAATATCCCCAACAATAGCCACCTTTAAACCTGCAATTTTTCCAAGACGTTCCCGAATGGTATACATATCCAACAAAGCCTGCGTAGGATGAGCGCGGCAACCATCTCCGGCATTTACAATCGACGCGTTTAAATGTTTTGCAAGGATATCCGGAACACCGGAACTACCGTGACGGACAATAATTAAATCCACATTCATCGCCTCAATATTACGTGCTGTATCGACGATTGTTTCCCCCTTGGATAAAGAACTCGCCGAGGCCGTTAAATTAATGGTGTCCGCGCTCAAACGTTTCGCTGCTAATTCAAAAGAAGCTCTCGTGCGCGTCGAGTTCTCGAAGAAGAGCGAAACAATTGTCTTGCCACGCAAGGCCGGAACTTTTTTCACATTTCTCGCCGAAACTTCTTTGAAAGACTTTGCCGTATCGAGAACCATTTCAATTTCTTCACGGCTTAAGTCCTTTAAATCCAGCAAATGTTTTTTTGTCCACACGCTCATAGTTATGCCCTGTTCTTGATATACACTTCATCCTCTTTATCGTCGACATCTTTCAACACAACTTTAACATTTTGATCCAGCGACGTCGGTAAATTCTTTCCCACAAAATCCGCACGGATTGGAAGTTCCCGGTGACCGCGATCAATCAACACCGCCAACTGAATCCCCGCCGGCCGGCCAAAATCATTCAGCGCGTTTAGCGCCGCTCTTACGGTCCGTCCTGTAAACAAGACATCATCAATCAATACAACCTTCTTATCTGAAAGATCAAAATCAATTAATGTTTCTTTGACAATGGGCTGGGTATCAACCATTGTTAAATCATCCCGATACAATGTGATATCCAGAATTCCTAACGGCAACTCCTTACCCTCAATAGACTTTATACAGGCATTAATCCGCTCCGCTAAATAGACCCCGCGTGTACGGATTCCCACCAAACACAACCCCTGCGACCCCTTATTCTTTTCCAGGATCTCATGGGCAATACGCATAAGAGCTCTCCCCATCGCCTCTTTATCCATTATTTTTGTGTTTTCCGGCACAACCATATCTCCTTAAATCATATATAGTTAAGATAATTTCTGTAAATTTTCCACAAAAAAAGACCCGCCCTGATTAAAGACGAGTCGCTTAATTGTCTGCACTTTTTTTAACATTTTTATTCCTTCCCAGCCTCACAGGACTGGTTTAAAGGTTGATATTTTTCAAAATATAACACCTTATTAAATATTTGTCAATGTATTTTCGGCCACCAAACCTAAAAGAAAACGCTTTCCTAAAAAACAAAGTAAACATTGCCCCTCTTATATACAAGTTATATACTTGATCTAAGAAGCTGATTTATGGGATCATTTACATCTTTAGAGAGAAATTCTCTAAAACCAAGGAGCCTGATGAAAAAAGCGGCTTTATTTATTCTGGTATTATTCTTATCATATCCCGTATACGCTGAAATAGGATCCTCGTTGAGCGTGTCTAGTTATTATCCCTCTCCTTTTGGCGCCTACGAGACACTTCGGCTTGTTCCAAGAGCCCAGATTGCCGGCACTTCCTGCGATATCGGAACCCTCTATAACAATGAGAACGATGGAGATCTCCTATATTACTGCATCATGGATAGTGAGGGAGACGGCGAGTGGATTAATTACTCTCCCGGAGTTTGGCAGGACTATCACAATGATGTTTATCTGACCGACATGACAAACCCAAAATCTCAAGCCGTTGGGATTGGGACCGGAACAACCACCCCTATTGAGTTTAAATTAACCCTGCAAAATGACGCTGGGATTATCGCAGCCGGAACGTTCGGCTCGGGGTACGATTTAACCACCAGTGGCGCGGGCACACGTTTTATATGGCACGCCAAAAAAGGCGCCATTCGCGCCGGAACAATTACCGGAGGAGCTTCCTCCACAGGCGGCGTTACGTTTGACGACACATCATGGAACGATGCCAATATCGGAAATTATTCCGTCGGCTTTGGTGAAGATGCCTTCGCGTCCGGAACAGCCTCTTCCGTTCGCGGCGGTTTGGGCAATTACATTACAGGTGATTACAGCCTTATTTCCGGCGGATCCTGGAACACAATCCTTTCGGCTGACTATTCGTCTATTCTCGGCTCCACACAAAATCTTATTCGCGGCGATCATTCCATGACTGCCGGCGGCATTTACGGCGTTGTCGACACTGACTATTCTGTATCCGTGGGAGGCTACACCTCAAGCATCCTGGACGATGGAGTTGCTCCCAGCGGATCAAACCCTAATGGCGGCAGCGTTATGTCCAGCGGTTACTTCAGCATATTAACCGGCGACTATAGCCTTATTGGTGGATATCGCCAAACACTTACCGGACGCTATTCAAGCATTGGAGCCGGGTCGTTTAATATTTTAGATGGAGATTATAGTGTTATCGTTGGTGGTGGAGGTTATGAGGTTCTGATTGGCGTTTATGGCGACTATATCAGCGTCCTGGGGGGCCACTTTAACTTTGCCGGTAGCGAAACAACCTCCGATGGAGACTTTTCCGTTATTGGCGGAGGAATTTATAACAATAACTATGGAACCTACTCCTTTATTGGAGGTGGATCTGACAACGATATAAAAAATAATATCAGCACGGATGACGGCGACTACGCTGCTATCGGCGGCGGCTGGTCAAATAAAATCCGTGGAGACGAAACCTTTATCGGCGGCGGACAAGGAAACACCATCGATGGAAATCGATCTACCGTCACAGGTGGCTACCAAAATTCCATCACAGGAACTCACGGCTTTATCGGCGGTGGCAACAGCAATGCCGTCAATGGGAATTATTCAACAATTCTAGGCGGCGCCAACAATTCAACCGCTTGCGCCTACACCCATATCGGCGGACGTAACATGAACACCTCTGGAACTTGTGGTAATGGCTTTTTATGGGGCCATTCCGCATCAGCCGTAAATATCGCCCTTAATGACCAATTTATTGTCTATTCCGGCAACATGGGAATCGGCACAACGTCGACATCCGCCAAACTGGACGTCAATGGAAATGTTCGCGTTGATAACGGCAGCGTCAGCATTTCCAACATCCCCACAATCGCGGGTACCAGCTCTCCTGTTTTAATTGATGCCGGAGGTGTCATTGGGTACGACCTGGCCGAAGAATTTCAAGCCAGCGAAATAGTCTCACCCGGTGATGTTCTTATCATTGACCACACCAATCCTGACCAACTGAAAAAAAGCCATACAGCTTATGACCATCATGCGATTGGTGTTGTTTCTTTAAGTCCGGCCGGTGTCTTAAAATCCCAACGGCTGGAACTTGCTCCGGGAACATTTACAGACATCAACAAAGATTCGGTCCCTGTAGCATTGACCGGTCGAGTGCTATGTAACGTCTCTTTAGAAAACGGAAATATTCAACCAGGCGATTTGTTAACAACATCATCAACACCGGGGTACGCCATGAAGTCAACAGATAAGCACAAAGCGTTCGGCGCTATTATAGGGAAGGCCCTGGAGTCTTTCTCTGATGAAAACAAAACAACCAAGGGTCAAATTGTAATTTTAATAAATAGACAATAAATACGATGAAAAGAATATTACTCACAATTTGTTTACTAATAGGATCAGGTGGATTCGTGCATGCCGAAACACTATCTCTTACAACAACCATTCCCGCTCCTATCAACACCTATGACCGCATCCGTATTGTACCGAGCGCGGAACGGCTTGAATCATACTGCGATATCGGAAGCTTTTACGTTAATGAAAACAATAACCTGCTTTACAAATGCGCATCCTGGGATGCCGATGGAGAATGGGTAGTTTTCGGAAAAGTCTGGGAACAAAACGGTGACGTCATCCATCTAGCCGACACCGTAACCTCCCCCGATTTAAAACGATTCGCCATTGGAACCAGCACAACGGAATTAAAATTAAAATTGGATAATGACGGCGGCATTATAGCTAAAGACACAATGTCGATAGGAAACTCCGGCTACACTACCCTTCCCGATTTAGATCCCGGGACACGGCTCGTTTGGTATCCCAAAAAAGCTGCTTTCCGGGCCGGACGTGTTGATAATTCAGAATGGCACAGTTCAAACATTGGTAATGATTCCGTTGCTTTTGGCTATAACACAATCGCTTCCGGTTTTGGATCCGCTATCGGCGGCGGCCAAAGCAATTCAGCCGCAGCCGAAGCCAGCGTTGTCGGCGGTGGCCAAGGCAATACAATTGATTCTCTTTCTGAGTATTCCACAATCGTCGGCGGCGAAAGCAATACTATAAGTAATGCCGATTATGCCTTCATTGGCTCCGGGGCAGATAATACCATCAGCACAAATACCAATTCCGTTGTCTTAGGGGGATCGGAAAATCTCATTAATAGCGGTTCGCACAACACAATCGGTGGTGGAGTTGAAAACACG
>JAGQKQ010000299.1 GCA_020430005.1 Candidatus Omnitrophota bacterium | reverse complement strand
CACTTCCATCCAGGATCGCATTCGCAACGTCAGAGACCTCTGCACGCGTAGGGCGACCTTCTGTGATCATGCTTTCCAGCATTTGGGTAGCGGTAATCGATAATTTCTTTTTGCGGTTACAGTGATTAATAATATATTTCTGGATCAGCGGCACTTTATAAAGAGGAATAGTCACGCCCAGATCTCCCCGGGCGACCATCACACCATCACAGGCATTAACGATGCTCTCGATATTCTGAACTCCTTCAGCACTCTCAATTTTAGCGATCACTTTACATTGAGGATCCCGGGCCTTTATAATTTCAACAACCCGTTGAATATCTTTCCGATTACGAACAAAGGATTGCGCAATCTTACTCACTTTATTGCTCAAACCAAACTCCAAATCTTCACGGTCTTTCTCTGTCATAATATTGGACTGCAATTTAAGAGCCGGTATATTAATTCCCTTATTCGGTTTCAAAACTCCACCCTGCAAAACTTTCAGTTTAATCCGCTTTCCGGAATGCCCCATCACTTTCAAATGAAGCCGTCCGTCATCGATAAAAACCTGCTGGCCCTTTTTAATATTCTTAATATCATCATCGTATTCGAAAGGGATCGTATCTTTTTCCGCGTCCTCCTCCTTCGCCATGTAAACCGTTTCATTCACATCAATCGCAATATTCTTCTTTAAATTCGCTAACCTGAGACGGTACCCTTCCAAATCCAATAGAATCTGAACTTTGTAGCCATGCTTTTGATTAACAACCCGGACAGTATCAATAAATTTTTGGTATTGTTTGTGCGTACCATGCGAACAGTTAATACGGGCCACATTCATTCCACGAGACGCCATCTTAGCAATCATCTCTTCACTCGAACTGGCCGGCCCAAGTGTGCAAATAATTTTAGTATAACGTGCCATATCTTCCTCTATTTCTTAAAAATCGTTAACAGGAAATTTTTCACTAAGCTTGGCGAAAACCGCATCAGCGACGGTTTTCTTGGCGGAACTACTGAGGGAAGAAACCTCTATCCTGACAGAACTTTGCCCTTCCGGAATAAAAAATATACCTACTTCAGTGGTGTCAACGTTTCCATCGACTCCCATCACCACAATATGACTTTTCACCCTGTTTTGAAGAAAAACATCAAAATAACCTTCAACACTTTTCTCATAAAGCTCTTCCAACTCCACCTTTTCCGTATCCGTCAAGTTGTCTTCTTGAGCCTCTAGCTCTTTAATCCGATGATACGTCACGCGGGTTTTATCATCTCTTTTCAAAGCCAAAACAGCGTCGAAACATTCATCAATTCCGCATTCAAACGATTGCGTTATGGCATCGACCCTGGCATTTTCCAAGGCTCGCGTGGAGGAACCCCAAATAGTTTTGACCATCTCAAGAGGGGAACATCCGCCAAGACAGAAACATCCAATAATAATGCCATGTAAAAAATATTTCTTCATTTTTAAACCTTTGGAGAAGCGGACGCTCGTTCCATCTGCATTTTAAAGTCCTCACACATCTTTTCCAAACCGATCCGCTGCGCCCGGCTTTTGGTGAGTTCATACTGAAGAGCTTTATCTTTTTCGAGAAGATACGTGTTATGTTCCTTAATTTTTGCTACTTGTTCTTCCGCTTTATTCTTGAGTTGGAGAACCCGCTCCCGCTCTTTTTTTAATTCATCAACAGCAGCCCTCGCTCCGGTCAATTGCTGACGGATATGTTCGGTTTCCCGAGGCTTCTGCCCCTCTAATTGAGCCTTTAAATCACTAATCTGTGTATAAGCGTCCCGTAATTTGTCGCTATTTGTTCGTTCAATCTCTTTGGCCTTTTGTTCAATTCCGGCCAGTTTTCCTTGCGCACGCTTTAACTCTTCTTCTAAATTCTGCCTGCTCACTTCAGTCTTTTCAAGCTTTTCTTTCAAGGAGCTCTGTTCACCTTGATACTCTTCCTGCAAACGGGAAATTTCCTCTCGAAGCGCTCCGATCTGAGCGGCTCCTTTTAATTCTTCTTCGCCCCATTTATCTTTTTCCGATTTTAAACGCTCAAGCTCTGCCCCGAGATCTGTGACTTCACTTCCCTCTTTACCTTGAAAGATCTGCTTAAGTGCCTGCAGTTCATTTTCCAAAC
>JAGQKQ010000298.1 GCA_020430005.1 Candidatus Omnitrophota bacterium | reverse complement strand
AGCGAATACCTCTATTCCAACCTGCGCTTCGCTATGGCACACTTGGACAAAGCCCCACCAGAAGCCCAAATAAACCTCCTAAAAGCCCTTGTAAAAGCCATTGACGTGCATGATGACCATATCATCATGCGTATGTACGTAACCGAGCCGTCTGGCGACATTCCGTGCGAAATTGACCCCATAAAACAAGAAACCCTGCCCGATACCGATGATACCATCAGTACAGGACAGGGTTCGCCTGAGCGTCAACAATGGCGGAGAGGCAGGGATTCGAACCCTGGAGTAATCTTGCGACCACCACACGCTTTCCAAGCGTGCGCCTTCAACCACTCGGCCACCTCTCCGATTACATTTTTTCTAAAATGATTCGAGAAAAAATCTGGAGAGACGCCTCTCTCCCGTTAAAGTAATTTCTCGATAAATCGCTGTGTTTCAAATCGTTACAATCATATCCTGATGTAACATCATAGCATTAATTTTAATAGAATACCATAATCCACTGAAATTTCCACTCTTAATTTTGACACCTTAACGGTCTACCCTGGAATAAATAACAACATTTTCAGCCGGAAATTCCACGGACCATTTCAGCCACCGGGCGATCCATTCAAAGGTCTCGCGCTGGTAAAAACACACATGTGTTTCATCCCTCCTGTACCACCACTCTTCAAAGACAATGTCCGGCTGATAAAAAGTCGTCATGATCCCCAAATGGCCTTTGGGCTTCAACAACGAATTCAGCAATTCAAACTCCTTCTGTGGAGCGCAAAAATGCTCGACCACTTCTGTGACGGTAATAAAATCATACGTCTTCTTCAACAAGTCTTCGTCCGGATAATAGAAGATATCATAATTTTGAACCTCCACACCCTTGCGTGCCTCCAGAATATCTTTCATGGCCGGCCCGGATCCGCAGCCAAAATCCAACCCCTTCTCTCCACTCTGCAACTCTTCAGAAAATGGAATAGCTAAACGCTCCAGAAACTGGACATACTTAGGATCGCCCGGATCGTTTTCATGACAATCATAACGCTTTTTTTCTTCGATAGGATCAAGACGACATTGAGGATCTTTGAAGATTAAACAACAGGACGGGCATTGCCAATAAATAATTTTATTCTGATCCTGTTCCAGGATTTGACAAAACGGAGTTTGAATTTGAAAGTGGCAGAGAAGGCAATTTATATTAAATCCTCCCGTTCTTTGAAAAACGGTTCGTAGTACATCATGCGGGCGATATCTTTGATATTTAAAAACCTGGCCACTTTGATCATATCGACGTGTCTGGATAATAACTCTTTGGCAATGGTATTCACCTCTATTCGTGACCGCAGCTTTTCTGCTAATGGTGCAGAACTTATCCCCAAAAGAGGACTGTCCCCTTCCGTTTTTGGAACCCGGCGTTGTGTTTTAAATAATTTCAAATGCAGCGTCGGATTATCATTCAACCACGATTTCATAATCGTAAATTCAAAAATATTACGCAATAATAATAAAACAAAATTGACACTATGCTCTTTGAGATTGTTTTTAATCAGTCGGACTTTATACGCTTCAATAATCTTAGGTGTAAGACCGGACAAGGTTGTGATTTGAGGAAAATCTTCTTTTAGAAACATCAGAAAATCATCAAGAACAGTTAGAAAACGTTGTTGTGTTTGAGGTGGACAATACTCCTGCACATACGCTCGGTATTCACCATCGAGAATTGAAATTTCAACATCCAGGGCCGGAACGTCCATCACGCCCTGAGGAGTGGTCGCTTCAATTTCAGCGAGGATTTTTTCGGCCAGCGCTCTATCGGTTCCCGCTTTTTTACGGAATAAAAGACCATTACCGTAAAACTCGACATAATATTCTCCGTTAATCTTCACCACTTTCCCCATACCGCACCCGTCGCTTACAATTTTTTATTCTGTTTTAACTGCAAAACCAGATTATAAAGTTTTTTAGCCGCTGCATAACTGCTCTGATCCCAATCAAAAGAAAAATTATCCGCATAGGTTGCCTTAAAACAAATCGCCAGAACCGTCAATTCCATTTCTGATTTGAGAAAGTCCATCATGATTAATTTTAGCTTGGGATAACTGTCCACATTTTCGGCAAAATCCTCGGGATATTCCACAT
>JAGQKQ010000297.1 GCA_020430005.1 Candidatus Omnitrophota bacterium | reverse complement strand
ATGCACATGATTACTCATCAAACAGTAAGCATTCACAATAAGCGAATTCTTTTGAGAATACTCGTCCATTAAATATAAATAGGTCCGGAAATCTTTTTCATTTTCAAAAACATTCTCTTGAAAATTGCCGCGTTGTGTTACGTGGTGGGGTGTCTGCGGGATAACGACTCTTGCTCGTCTTGGCATGAAAATCTCCCTTCTGTGTTACCGGAAAATCGGCAAATCTTTTGTTGGGAGAATTTCTGACAGTATACTAATTACTTTACGTTTGTCAATCGCAAAAAAAAGGGGGAAAAGGTGTACGTCCCTAATTATACTTCGTTGCCTGATGATGGGACCAAAAACAAAGCCCAAGAATGACAAGAATAAGGGTAAGGATAAACAAATTCTGATCCCGGGAATAGCACAACACAAAAAGCGGTGGCAGAACCGCAAAAAGAATCAACCCTGTTAATGTCACCCAGGCCCTGGGATGGGCGAAATTAATGGTCCAGCCTGTCCAACGTAATCGTTTAGGGACAATGATCCGCGGATCTCCAGGACAATAGTAGATACAGCCGTATTTCCAACTTTCAGGATCTGCGTAGAATTTTTGAATATCGTTTTTAGAAGGGTTTCCCATAGAGCACCTTTCAGAGTGTGTTTATTATAACATATTATCCCTGAAATCGTGCCCAAACCCCTTAATTTAATAAAAAGTCAAATCCACAGCATTCGCAGTGATAGACCCAGAAAAAAACAACCCTCTCCTCAACCTCCCGTTCGTCATTCTGAATTTCCTGCATTAAGCGGTTCGTGAAGATCATCCTTTTGTTCCTCCTTCCAGGTTTAACAGAAACTAAAAAAGCCCCTGGCCGTTTTCTATAACCATAGAAACAGCAGAGGCTTCAATGCCAAAAGAAAAAGCCCAACCGCGTAAAAACGCCATTGGGCTTCTTTGTCCAAATTCTTGACAGCATCATTGCCGTCGATGATTTAAGTATATCTGTTCCAAAACAGCTTGTCAATGGTCTTAATTAAATTTTTCCAAAATGCTCCTTAATTAAGCAGAAATTCCCACCCCCAGGGATCAACATAGGTAATCCGGTAAAAAACCGGACCGACCCCGGCTATGATTCTGTAATGACGGATTCCTTTGGATGGGTATTTAACAATACAAACCATTGCTCCTCCTTATCGCTTTCAGCGTTTAGTTATAGTTAAAATAATTTCCGGTGATCTTTTCAATAAATTTAAAAGGCCCCCAGGATTTATCATAATAATCATCCGCATCCGGTAGAATTTTTTTCTGCACCTCTACAGGAAAAACACTGGTCGCAATAATCCGAATGTCCGGATTATATTCTTTGATTACCTCAAATAGCACTTCTCCATTCATTCCGGGCATGCGAATATCCAACAAGACCACGTCAATATCCTGACGAATCATCTTTTCCGTCGCGTCTTCCACACTATCCGCCTCCACCACTTCAAAAATAGAACTTCCCATGACAAAAATCAATTGCCTGTAGACATCCCGGATTCTTTTTTCATCATCAACAATCATAATGGTTTTCATAGGGCTGCTCCTTTGTAACAGGTTTTTCTTGATAACCTTTTACTGAAAGCATCCTAACAAAACGCAGATTAAAGGAAGATTAAAACAGGGTTAAAATCCGGGGATAATTTTTAGACGATAGGAATCAGGACAGAAAATGTGGTACCTTGGCCCAGTTCGGACTGCACGTCCAGCTTGGCATTATGTAACTTGGCGATTGAATACGCGATGCTTAATCCCAAACCACTGCCCACGACACGGTCATTGGCACGATAAAAACGGTCAAAGATTTTGGGCAGCTTTTCAGGCGGGATTCCTTCTCCGGTATCGGAGACACTTGCTTTAAGAGCGCTTTTCTCTTTGACCAGCGCCAATTTAATTTTTCCCTTACGGGGCGTAAATTTTATCGCGTTATCAATCAAATTAAAAAACAACCGTCTTAAATGTAACGAATCAGCTTTAATATACATTTCACCGGATAAAGTTCCTGTTTCGTATATCAGATCAATATCTTTTTTCCGGGCCAGGAATTCAGCCTGTTCATAAACATCATGAAAATATTCCATAAATTCAACACGCTGCATGTTGAAACTTCCCGGCTGATAATCC
>JAGQKQ010000296.1 GCA_020430005.1 Candidatus Omnitrophota bacterium | reverse complement strand
AGTAATGGATGACAGCACCTTTCTTCCCGCCTGGAAAAAATTTACGGCTATTTTAAAGGAAAATACCCGACATTTTCTAATGTTTGTTTTTGTTTCCATTGTTGCGTCTATTATTTGCGGGATTATGGCCACAATTGTGTTTATTCTTTTGGTAGTATTCTGTCTGTTGGTTGGAGCTTTTATTTTTGGCGTGGGATATTTTATTTTTGCAACTTTGCTGAATATGGAGTTGTTATTTTCCGTTTTTGCCTTTGCAGTAGGCGTGCCGTTTTTCTTATTATTTCTTATTTTGCTATTCTCGGTCTCATTACCGTTTGCGGTGTTTTTCCGCAGCTTTTCTCTGTATTTCTTAAGCAGTCTGGAATGTGGGTATCAACCGTTACCTCTGGAAGAGGGGGCGGGGGATAACAGTCCGTAATTTGATGAGGAACTTTTCGAAATACTCATTGTAGAAATATGAAATCTTAGTATGATAGTAGATAGTTCGTTCTGGCTCCCAGTACCCTGTGACCCAGAGCGGCTGAAAATTTCAGGGTTACTGGGTCTCCGGGATTCAGGGTACCATTAAATTTTATCAGGATTAACTATGCATCCTTTAGAAAAAAGAGTTTTACTTCCTCAGGATTTAAAGCCGATTAATAATCTCGCCGAGTACAAAGCGATCGGTGGATTAAAAGGTTTGGAAAAGGCCCGGCAGATGGCGCCGGAAGATGTCATTGCGGAGGTCCGAAAATCCGGTTTACGTGGTCGTGGCGGTGCGGGATTCCCGTCAGCCATCAAATGGGATACGGTTTCCAAATCACCGGACAAAAAGAAATATGCGGTGTGCAATTTTGCCGAAGGGGAGCCGGGGACGTATAAAGATCGGTATCTCTGCAGTAAAAATCCTTATGGTATTTTGGAAGGAATTTTGATTTGTGCTTACGCGATCGGCGCGTATCAGGCTGTCCTGGCGACCAAAGAAAAATTTAAATCGACAGTAGCCCGCATTGAAGCCGCGATTAAAGAATTGGAAGACGAAGGTGTTCTGGAAAAGGGCTATTTAAGATTCGTTCTGGGGCCGGATGAATATCTTTTCGGGGAAGAAAAGGCCTTGCTTGAGGTGATTGACGGGCGAGACGCCATGCCCCGTTTTTTTCCACCGTATATGGTGGGTGTAAATTACAGTTCCACAGAAAATAATCCGGCCGTTGTTAACAATGCCGAAACTATGGCGCATGTTGCGCGCATTCTTCGTGATGGCGCGGACGCGTTTCGTGCCAATGGCAGTGAAGATACACCGGGAACGGTTATACTAACATTAACCGGAGATGTTAAAAAACCGGGAATGTATGAAGTTGCGACCGGGTTGACTGTCCGTCAATTTTTGTATGATCTCGGCGGTGGACCGGTCAGCGACCGGCCGTTTAAAGCGGTATTCTCCGGGATCTCCAATCGTGTTATGACACCGGATCAATTTGACCTGCCAATGGGATTTGGAACATTGCGTGAAGCAGGGGTAGGGCTTGGGTCCGGCGGTTTTTTTGTTTATGATCAAAGACGAAGTATGGTGGAAGTGGCGTGGTTATTTTCCCATTTCCTTTCGAAAGCGTCCTGTGGCCAGTGTGTTCCTTGCAATCAGGGAACACGCATTATCACCGAACATCTAAGACGGTTGAAAGATAATGAGGGCACTCAAAATGATGTTGATGCTATTTTTGTAGAGGCCGGACGTTGTACCAATCAAACCCGCTGTTTCTTGCCGACGCAGGAAGCGGTGGTTATCCCCAGCATTCTTAAGAAGTTTCCGGAAGAATTTAAACTCAGTGCGAATGGTTTAGATACCAACAGTGGTTTAATGATTCCAAAAGTCCAATCATTCGATGACGAGACAGGTCAATTCGTGTTCGAATCCAATCCCAAAGAATTTCGTCCTGACGCATAATCAGGTGCTAATTTTTGTTTCTTAGTTATTAGAAGGATTTGCGAAATACCGTTTGATATTGGTCAGCAAGACGGTTAAGAACCCGCCGAAGAAAAGAGATACCGCAATAATTTTTGAGCTTTCCTCCAAGACAATTAATATGAACGCGTCTCTGGTATAAAGAAGGTCAAAAACAATATGCCATATAAATCCGATACTGGCATAAAAGAAGAATCGAAGAATTTCTTT
>JAGQKQ010000295.1 GCA_020430005.1 Candidatus Omnitrophota bacterium | reverse complement strand
CGGCCGGGTTAAAGACAAAAGGTCATTATTACCCTTTAATTCTTTGGGAAAGTCCTTGAAACGCTCACCACGGTAGTCCGCCTCTTCCAGCTTATAGCGCTGGATCATGGTCCCCATGGCGCCGTCAAGAAAAAGAATCCGCTGCTGTAACAGCGGATAGATAGGATGATCAATATAAGGTAAATTCATAGAGTCAAGATAGAGGAAAAAGGCGGAATTGTCAATATTAGATGCTGGTTACTCGACAGCCGTGACGAAATACACCTAACCCTCGATTTTAGTACATGTTCCAGAATATTTCTTCTATCAGGGGGCTGTAATCCAATCGGCGACATTGGTACTGCCGGTAATATCCCCCCAGCTCTCTCTTCCGTCCTTTATTCCCATCGGCCATTTTCCGTTTTCGACCACAATTCCCTTCACCTTCCAATCCGAGGGAACGGACCAAAGAATTTTTTCTTCAGCCGTTTTATAATTTTCCTCCTTAGTCACCTCAGCATATATTGTGCCGGTTCCATCCTTAGCAATATCAAAGTGCGTCGGTTTTAAAGGAATTGTCGGACGCGTACTCAGCACAACACCTTCTTTTTCCGGAATCCCTTTAACTTTATAGATCGCATCGGAATGAAGCTGAAAATACTTTCCGCAAGAACCAATTGAAAAACCGCTGCCGGTGGTAATAGCCGCGTCACCTCCGGAATGAGTTTCACATGTCTGGTTAATATTAAGATTGTAAACATTCGGTTCGGCGACCAGGAAAAATTCCATGGAAAATTCAGTAAAACCCTTTCGTAATAAAACCAGTTTAATGGTTCCTTCCGCTTCTACCGGCTCCTCGCCAAATTCTACAGAAGGACCCGAATAGCCCACTGTTTGACAAAATAGTAAAATCAAAAATGTTCCTAAAACACATCCATATATTCTTTTCATATCAATTCCTTTTATTCTTCATAAATACTAAATCCATTGCGTCCATTTTGCTTGGTTTGATACAATGCTTTATCCGCACAGGCAATAAGATCTTTTTGAGACATTCCCGGCCGATACGCGGCAATACCTATACTAATGGTAACGGAACGCTTAAATGTCTTGACCGCTCTGACCGCTTTGACAATCTTATCGGCTGACATCTGCGCACCGTGTCCATCAGCCCCAGGAAGAATAATGCAAAACTCATCTCCCGCGTAACGGCAAACAATGTCCGTCGCCCGCAATTGGGATTTCATAATGCCACCGATTTCCCGCAACAGATTATCTCCTTCTAAATGGCCGAATGTATCATTATATGTTTTAAACTTGTCGATATCCATCATAAAAATACACAGGTCCCCCTTTTCCCGATCCGCCCGTTTCATTTCCTGCTCCAGACTTTTCGCGAACTGCCGGTAGTTATAAATATTAGTTAGCGGATCGGTGATAGTCAGTGTACTTAAATCTTTATAGATCTTAAAGTTCTCCAGCGTGACAGCCACTTCTCTAGCGATTGCTGTCAAAATTTTTAAATCAACATTATTAAAGACCTCTTCATGGCCAAGCATAGAATCTTTATCCGTAGCATTAATAACCCCCAGTAGTTTATCCTCAAAAACAATCGGCACAATCATAAACGAACGGCTTTTGTAATACGGACGGTTCGCTCGTTTTAATCCTTTTTCATATTCAATATTCTTAACGAGTAATGGCTCTCTATTTTCGGCCACAGTTCCCGCAATAGGATCCCCCACGGCCAGCCTGACCGATTTTGCCACCTCATCGGGAATTCCCTTGGCCCCGGCGATAAACAACTCCTTCTTTTCTTCATCATAAAGCATCAGAGAACAGCGGTGAACCTCTAAAATCTTGGCCGCACTGGTGACAATAAAATCAACCAACTCCTTAAACTCACGCAAAGCATTGATCCGTTCATTAAATCCGAGAATTAACTCTAATTTCTCTTTTTCAAAACGCAGCGCCTGCTCAAAACTCTTTTTCTCTGTAACATCATGGACCACACATTCCACACCGGACTCAACGCCACTATCGTTACGGACAAAACTACTGTTAATAGATAAAGAAAATTCGCGCCCGTCTTTTCGCTGAAACCGGATTTCGTGGTCATGAACGGACCCTGTTTTTTCCATACTTTTTACAAGACGAGTAAAATTATCTTAATCAAAAAAAAATTCATGGATAAGGTTCATCCG
>JAGQKQ010000294.1 GCA_020430005.1 Candidatus Omnitrophota bacterium | reverse complement strand
AAGCGCCTCCGGAAAATAAATTCATAATTCCGAAAATGCTTCCTTCACCACCGGCACTCATTTTATCAAAGAACTCTTGCAGCATCGCCCCGTTAACTCCCGGAGTTGGAATAAAACATCCAATACGATATGCCGCTACAATAGCAAGAGTAAAAAGAATTTTTTTCTTTAACTCTGGGATTTTAAAACAATTTAAAAATGACGAAAGCATAAAATTTTATTTCTTTGTTTCCTTAGACGTTTTCTCTTCGGATGCTTTCACTTCTTCAATCTTACCGCCGGCCTTTGTAATTTTCTCTTGAGCAGATTTAGAAATACTGGCAATCTGCACAGTTAATGCCTTTTTAATATCGCCTTTAGCAAGAATTTTTACAGGTTTATTCGCACTGCTGATTAAACCCTTTTCCTTTAAAGTTTGAACTGAAACAACCTCGCCTTTTTCAAATTTATTCAAGGCTTCAAGGTTCACAACCTGATTTAAAATCGGTCTGTGACTACGAAAACCAACTTTTGGTAGACGGCGGATAAGACGCATTTGTCCACCTTCCGAAGCTTTGGCCGACCAGCGACCTGAACGCGAACGCTGTCCGTTTTCACCACGGCCAGCCGTTTTTCCGCGACCGGATCCTCGTCCTCGACCGACGATTCTTTTACTTTTTCTAACACCTTTAGGCGCTTTAAGCTGATGTAACTGCATCTTTTTCTACCTTATTCTTGTCATCACCTTCAGCGCCACTAATATTAACGGCTTTCAAACGGCTCAATCCATCCATTGTTGCCTTAACAACATTGATCGGATTATTTGAACGATGACATTTTGTTAAAATATTATGAATTCCAGCTCCGTCACAAACGGCGCGAACAGGACCTGCAGCAATAACACCTGTTCCTTCAGAGGCTGGCTTTAGTAAAACTTCTGCACCCGAACATTCCCCAATAATTTCATGTGTAATTGTGGAACCTTTCATATTCACGCGCATCATATTTTTCTTGGCGTTAGCCATGGCTTTACGGATCGCAATAGAAACCTCACTGGCTTTAGAAAGGCTGTATCCAACCTTACCTTTTGTATCACCAACAACAACTAGCGCACTAAACGAAAGTTTCTTTCCACCCTTTGTAACTTTTGTAATCCGGTTAATGGAAATAACCTTTTCCATAAATTCCGGAGCTTCCGGCTGTTGAATTTTCTGCTGATCCTTTTGTGCCGGTTTCTTTCCAGAAAACCTTTTACCTTTGGCACCGCCTGTTTTCTTCTTGGCAGAATCTTCAGCTTCTGACGCTTTTTGTTCTTCAGCCTTAATATCTTTTGTAGCTTCTTTTTGCTCGTTTTGAGCTTGAACGTCTTCTACTTCTTGTTTTTCTTCGTTCGGATTACTCATAGTAATTAAAACTCCATTCCGCCTTGTCTTACTGATTCTGCAAAAGCTTTAACACGGCCATGATAAAGATACCCGCCGCGATCAAAACATACACTTTTAATACCTTTTTTAATGGCCTCGGCTGCAACAGCTTCGCCTAAAACAACCGCCGCTTCAACGTTTCCGCCATTTTTTATCTTTCCTTTTAAACCTTTATTTAAAGTAGACATGCCAAATAAAACTTTTCCTTGCGTATCATCTACAATTTGTGCATAAAAGTTTGTCAGGCTGCGACGAACACATAAACGCGGACGCTCTGTTGTTCCCTGAATTTTCTTACGAACTCGTTTATGACGAAATTCTCTTTTATATTCTCTTAGATTTTTCATGGTTTTATATCGCTTTATTTAGTAACAGATTTTCCTTGTTTTCGTCGGACCACTTCTCCAACATAACGGATACCTTTTCCTTTATATGGCTCAACAGGCTTAAGTGAGCGGATCTTAGCAGCTACCTGTCCAACTTTTTCTTTATCAATTCCTTCAATAATAATGGACGTCTGGCTGGGAACAGCCACTTTCACATCAGCCGGAACTTCGTATTCTACCGGATGACTGAATCCAAGATTAAAAACAATTTTCTTTCCCTGTAACTGCGCACGAAAACCAATTCCTTGAATCTCAAGTTCTTTTTTGTGCCCATTGATCAAACCTTCAACCATATTCGAAAGATGCGCACGGACAGTTCCATGATTTGCACGGTTTTGTTTGTTATCCACCGCACGATTAACAATCAATTGGCCATCTTTGCTTTCCACTTTAATACCGAAAGG
>JAGQKQ010000293.1 GCA_020430005.1 Candidatus Omnitrophota bacterium | reverse complement strand
AACTCGAAGAAACATTACGATCTTCTAATGTCACGTTCGTGATAGAAAGATTATTGGCATATGCTGGTAGGGCAAAAAATGTTAGCAGAGAAACTAAAAGAAAAGTGATCAAGGCAGAAGAACAAGAAAAATGTACTTGATTCATATCACCTCTTTTATTATTAAAATATTTATATAAAGAATCAATATACACGAATAGACGCACCTCTAGCGAAATTCTTTAGGAATCCCCCTAAGATTTTTGTTTTCATTTTGTTACTGAAAAACGACTATTTTAACTTTGCCAACTCACTTCAAAGCCCTAAGGCTTTATATCATCTTCCAAGTTTGAATTAATCTTAGCTTCAAGCTTTAATTTCGCGTGTAATAACTGCTCTTTTACGAAATATCGATCCTTCGCCCTTGGATTTAGATACAGATACATTTGATAATGCTTTATCGCTGTCTTGTAATCAAATAAATATTCCTGACTAACATAAGCCAAATTAAAATGCGCATCCGGATCATCCGGCATTAAAGCAACCGCCTGATAATATTCTCTGGCGGCTAACTCATGCTCACCTTTGTTATAGTAAATGTTTCCCATATTGTAATGTGCCTTAGCCGCATCCATTCGTAGTTTTTCATCCTCTTCAGCAAACGCATCAATCCTAGTTAACAATTCATAAGTTTTATCTTCACGGTCCTGAACCATGGGATCCGCCATAGAGACCTCATCATCTTCCTTATAACCATGCATACCGTCATCCATTTTTTCCGGCGTAGCCGCAGCAAATTTCATGACAGGCTCTATACGCACTGTTGATTCATTTTCTTCAAGCACATCAATGCTTTTTTCTAAGTTACGAATATGTCGGGTATATTGACGATTACGCGTTTGAACATCCTGCACATTCTTCGCCAAAAGATCCCGATCACGTTTTAACGCCTCATATTCGCTTGAAGTTTTTGAATTTTCTTGTTTAAGCTGCGCCAGTTCACGTTCAAGCTCCTGTGTACGATCAATCAGTTTTTGATTTTCCTCAATAACAGAACGTAAACTTTTATTCAATTCCACAACCTGGCTTTCTTTAATGACCATATCTTCAACTTTATTCTTTGCCGACGAGATATCTGTCACCAAAAAAAGACTAGTGAAAATTAAAAACAATATACCAAAGAGGCTCTTACCACTTTTTTGCTTTGATTTTATTTTATTCATTCTCCGGTCCCTCTTTAATTATTTTTTAGCACAAAATTATTTGGTGCTGTATTCCTTGAAAGGCTTTATGCCGCCTTTTAGCTTGGTATAATCTTCCTTGCCGGATAAAATATTCGGTGTAATAAAAATAACAATCTCTGTTTGCGTAATTTCATCATTTGTCCGTCCAAAAAAGTTTCCGACAAACGGCATATCCATTAATCCTGGAAGTCCCGTTTTGACATTGGACTTATCATCTTTTTTCAAACCGCCAAGAATAATCGTATTTCCGTCCTTAACCATTACCGTAGTCTCAACTTCTGTCTTATTGACTTGTGGAATTCCCCCACCTTGGGAAGACACTGTCGTTGTCACTGTCGAAATTTCAGGACGTAACCGCATGGTAACCCAACCGTCATCATTAATTTTCGGCGTAACATTTAATTTTAATCCAACATCCACAAACCGAACATCCTCACTCGTAATGGCATTATCTCCCGTCCCTGAAGTTGTTGAAATAATATAGGGAACAGTATCTCCAATATGAATTCGCGCCTCTTCGCCATCTGTAACCAAAATTTGAGGATTAGAAAGAATTTTGCTATCACTAACCTGTTTTAAAGCACGAATTTTTGTTTGAAAAGAATTTGTGTCAATATCTCCGACGGCAATTTGTCCATAATGGGAAAATAATGAGTCACTGCCCGAAATGGTACTGTTATCAGCACCTAAATAAAAATTATCAAATTTGATACGGCTCAGGTAATCATCATCCAGCTTACGCAAGTCATATTGCCAGTCAATCCCCATATCGTATTCCGGCTTTAATGTCAGCTGGAGAATTCTGGCACTAACCATAACTTCTTTTGTTGGAACATCAAGCTTTTCCACAATTCCCTGAATTTCCTTTTTGCGATCAGGGTAAGCTCTAACGATAAGCTTATTCGAACGCTCATCCGGGGTGATAGACCCAACGGCCTTGGCATCAATCCGTGCCCGTAATTTGTCAGCTACAACATCCGCTTCG
>JAGQKQ010000292.1 GCA_020430005.1 Candidatus Omnitrophota bacterium | reverse complement strand
CAGGGCCTCTATGAAAGTATCAACGGGTACGGCGCGCATGAAGTGGTTATTGAAACACCCGAACGTATTGCCAACATGGCCGATCTTAGTGAAGAGCAAATTCAAAAAGTAATCGAAACCTATGTCCGCCGTCTGGAAGATTTAAAAAACGATCCCGATCTCGAATTCGCGTTTATCTACAAAAACTATTCCAAAAGTTCGCGCAAGGCTTCTGCGCATTCCCTTTCCCAGATTGTCGCGACACCGATTGTCCCGCATCACATGGAAGAAAAATTACGCAGCGCCAAACTTTACTACGATTATCATGAACGGTGCGTGTTTATTGATCTTATTCAACAGGAATTGAGTGAGAAAAAACGTATCATCGCCGAGACGAAACATTACTGCGCGTTTATTCCTTTCGCGCCGCGTTCGCCCTTTGAAATTTTGATTATGCCGAAACAGCAGGGCAGCAGTTTTGATAAAGATGTTATTGGGACCGAAGCCGACCTGGCTAAAATTCTTAAAGAAGTATTAAGTGATATTAAAGTGCATCTGGACGATCCGCATTATTCGTTTGTCATTAATACAGCACCGTTCTCCCGGAAGATTACTTATCCCGGACGATGGAAAACATTGGATGAAGATTTTTGCTGGCATATTCAAATTACGCCGCACTTAACCCATTTGGCGGGCTTCGAAAAAGGAACCGGATTTTTTATTTGTCCTATTCCGCCGGAAGACGCCGCGGAATTTCTACAAAAGGTGAAGAAAAGAAAATGAGCAGCGAACTAAGAAAAGAACCGATTATCGGACGCTGGGTCATTGTCCGCACGGAAAATATTTTAACACCGGAAAAATATATTAAAGAGAATAACAGTCCCCGCCGCAATTTGAACAGTGTGTTTGCCTATGGCCGGGAATATATGACGCCTCCGGAAGTGGACGCCATCCGCGCCGAAGACACTCATCCCAACAATACCGGCTGGAAGGTGCGTGTGGTCCCTAATAAATTTCCCGCGTTAAAGATTGAAGGAGAGTTGGATAAACGCGGCTATGGTGTTTACGATTTGTGTAATGGTGTAGGCGCGCATGAGGTGGTTATTGAAACCCCGGACCCGTTTAAACGGATGGCGGATTTTTCGGTGCAGGAACTGGCGAATGTCTTTAAGGCGTATCAGCGCCGGTGCGAAGATTTGGCCAAGGACCAGCGTTTTAAATATATCGCGATTTTTAAAAATTTCGGCCGTTCCGCAGGAGCGTCTTTGGAGCATGAACACAGCCAAATTATCGCCTTACCTATGGTCCCGAAATATGTGAAGGAAAAAATCGACGGATCGGAGAACTATTACCGTTTTCACGGGCGTAGTATCTATGAAGATATTCTTCAACAGGAGTATACGGAAAAGACACGCATTATTACCGAGAATGAGGATTTTGTCGCCTTTTGTCCTTATGCCCAGCGTTACGCGTTTGAGACATGGATTCTTCCCAAAAATATTGAGTCCCAGTTTCTGGATATTAAAGAAAAGGGAAGGCAAAGCCTGTCCGGTATTTTGAAAGAATGTCTTTTGCGCATGCGGGAGGTTCTGTCCAATCCTTCCTATAACTATTATCTGCAAATTCAGCCGACGAATTATAAAAATACGGTCGCGTTTCTATGGCATATTGAAATTGTCCCCAAGCTTCAGGTAGTGGATGAGTTGGAATGGGACTCCGGATTTTATGTTGTACACACCCCGCCTGAGGTGGCGGCCAAGTATCTCAGGGAAGCGGTCGTCCCCGCTGAAACGGCCCTGGCCTAGGCCGCTTGGCAATTTTTGGGCAATAAATATCCTTGACAATTCGGGGTTACGGTAGTATTTTGTAGTCTCAATAAATTTAGCCTGCCTAATTTATTAAATCATAAATAGTTGAATTGTAAGAGTATTAAGTAATTGTAAGGAGGAAACTATGGCAAAAATAGGTATTAATGGATTCGGGCGTATCGGACGTTTGGTATTTCGCGCGGCGATTGCTCAAGGAGATGTGGAAGTTGTTGGAATCAACGATCTTGTTGATACGGAATATTTGGCCTATATGCTGAAATACGATTCCACGCATGGTCAATTCAAAGGGGATGTTGCTGTTGATGGGAATAACCTTGTGGTTAACGGCAAAAAAATCCGTATTACAGCGGAAAGAGATCCGGCGAACCTTAAGTGGAACGAAGTCGGAGCCGATTATGTG
>JAGQKQ010000291.1 GCA_020430005.1 Candidatus Omnitrophota bacterium | reverse complement strand
AAAACGTCTCAGTAAAACCGATATCTGAAAAAAATAGAACTCTTCAAATGAAACCCGTTTTAAAGCTTTTTCCTGCGCTTCAAAAGTATCGGGAAAATGAATTTCTCCGATACTATCTTTGATACTCTGCAGTCGATATTTTTTTAATAAAGCACCGGGCAGTTCATCGCGCAAATCATGTTTAAATTTCTCCAGACAAGAGGCGACCACCTTGCGAATGTAACGCTGTCCCATGCCGCGCGTTAACGAATAAATCGGAACGATACAATTCATACTATGACTGTCGTCCTCGGAATCAATAACCTCGTATTCCGGCGCGATCATTTGTAAACGGCTTTTATACCGGTCCACTTTTCCGTAACACACAAGCTTTTGGCCTTCTCGCAAATATTTTGCGAGATAAGGCTGGTTAAACCATACACCATAAATCCGGCCGCTGCCATCGTCCAACAAGGCTTCCGTCATATGCTTCTTTGTATAATAACTACGACGATTATTAATTTTCTTAACCGTGGCGCTGATGGTCTGCCATTCCCCGATTTTAACCTGGGCAAGAGGTGTTAAATGACGCCTGTCTTCGTAGCGGCGGGGAAAGAAATACAAAAGATCTTCCACCGTTTCAATACCCAGATTGGCAAACAACTTCTTCTTGGCCGGGCCGACACCTTTGACGTATTGGATGGATGTTGAATTTAAACTCATAATGAGTGATCTGTGGTCTGTGCTCTGTGATCGATCACGGACCACGGAACACAGAAAACTTTCTTTTTCCAATAAAAAAGGACAAGGTTTCAAATCCTTGTCCAATACCAAAAACTAAGCACCAGGCACTAAGAACTAAGCACTACGTTACATCGAACGCATACGTCCGATTTTTTTATGAAGGCTTTTGCGATATCCCTGGCGGAAGACTTCATCAAAATCATAGGCATTGCGGAACACTTCAATGCTGTCGGTTTCGGTCTTGCTTAATACTTTATTATCAACCAGATTGAACACAATATTCCCAAAATCTTCCGTAGACTGAATCCCCCAATGCTCCAGTACATTCATGGCCATGGGGCCATACTGCTTGATTAAGAGCTCTCTGATACCGGTCAAAATCTGCTCTCCGGACACATGGGTGGAGGAGTTGAATTTCTTCTGAGTATACGTAAGTGCCTCCATGACAAACTCATAGGCATCTTCCCGGTACCGGTTGTCCTTCTCGAAAATCTTCTCCAAAACTGTATCAAATTCATTACTCATAGTATAGGAATCTTATCACAGTTCCCCTGCCGGAATCAAAGGAATTTTTTTAATTCTGGAAAAAATTTTTCCGTGCTTTTCGAGGGTGTTTTTGGCATAATAGGCCCATGCCATGGACTATTCGAACAATCTGGTATTTCTATTTTCTCAGTTTCGGGCTTATGATCGGCCGGGAAAGCTATGCCTTTTTCACACCCGGATCGCGGATCTATCAGTATTTCTTCTATCTCCGCCAATTCGACCAGTCCTTTATTTTCGATTATCTGCTTAACACAACGCAAGTGCTGCTTAATTTAATTATGCTTTTACCTATCCTTTTATACACACACCGCCTTAAACTGCTTTCGGCCAAATTCTGGCAATACATCTTAATTTTACGGTTTATTTTTGATATTTGCGGCCATCCCTTTGCCCTGCACAATTTAACAGCCCTTTACCATTCGAATCCGAAAATCGCTATTCTGGTGTATCTACAAATTGTATTGTTTCGGCTGCCTTCCTATGCTGCCTGTTATTTTTATGCTTTCCAATATAAAACGATTTGGCAACAAAAACTGTCCCCGGCAAGCTCTTAAAGTTTAGACGGCAGGAGTAGATTTCTTCGATGAGAAAAATACATCTTTGGTGAAGGACACGATATCATCAATAATGGCATAAAAACATGGAATGCCAATGAGGGTTAATAGTGTAGAAAATGTTAATCCCCAAACGATCGCGAGCGCCATTGGTTTGAGAAAAGGATCTCCCCCGCCAATACCATAAGCAACAGAAATTAAACCACCAATCGTTGTAACGGATGTCATGATAACCGGACGTAGTCGAATTTCCCCCGCTTTAATCAATGATTCCCGTCGCTGACCTCCTTCTTGACGGAAACGGTTAACGAAGTCGACCAAAACAATAGAATCGTTAACCACAATACCCGTTAACCCAACAAGCCCCATCAGCGCGAAAAAGTTTAACG
>JAGQKQ010000290.1 GCA_020430005.1 Candidatus Omnitrophota bacterium | reverse complement strand
TGCCTATCTTAGACAGAAAGATGTAGATCTTTTATTGATTACTACGGCGAATAAACAGGCCGCCCGTGTATATGAGGGCCTCAAGTTAAGGAAGCCGCCAGTTAAACATTGTGATAAAGCTTATTTTTGGATTACGCATCCAAAGGGATTTGCTCAGAGTGTATTAATTACAAAATCCATTCCATTTAATGCCGTTTTAAAGTACCCTTTAGGCACTGCAATTTTTCTTGTTAATCTCTTCAAGCAGCAACCCTTAATTGAAAAACACAAACGAACAGAACATACTATTATAGAGTATGCCGAGTTTTCTGAAGAATTTGATGTTTTCTGGAAAAATAACCCAGCTAGGTCTAATGAATTTATGGCTCAAAGAGATAAAGATTCTATGATGTGGCATTTTTCTCATTCTTTTAAGGAAGAAAAAGTTTGGGTTATGGGTATCAAGGAAAACGGTTTTTTAAGAAGTTATGCAGTATTTTTTCGTTATGACAATGAAAAATATTTATTAAAACGTGTCCGCTTGATTGATTTTCAAACACTTAAGGGTGGAAATGATGATCTTTTAATATTGTTGAATTATGCTTTAAGAAAGGCGACGAAAACGAATGTGCATATGGTAGAGGTTTTTGGTTTTAAGGAAAGTATTCAGCAGATTGTTAAAAGCAGGGCTCCTTTTGAACGTAAACTTCCCAGCTGGCTTTTTTTTTATAAAGCGCTTAATAAGGATTTAGAGAAGAGGCTAGATAATGAGGCTGTCTGGAATCCAACCTCATTCGATGGAGATGGATCATTATGAAGATAAAAGATCTGTTTTCTCAGACTTCTTTTATAACAATTAGTATTGATGATGGTGCCCCTGAAGATTTAAAAGTGGCAAATCTTTTGCACAAGTTTGGTTTGAAAGCAACATTTTATATTCCCGCGTATAATCGGGAAAACAAACTTCTTCAAAAAAGGGACATTAAATTAATTGCAAAAGATTTTGAGGTAGGCGGGCATACATATCACCATGTTCCACTAGCAAAGCTAAAACGGCAGCAAGCGGAGGAAGAGGTTCTTTCGGGAAAAAAGTGGTTAGAGGATGTTGTAGGAAAAAGGGTAAATTCTTTTTGTTATCCGCGGGGAAAGTTTACTAGGGAAACGACAGAGATTGTAGCTAAGGCTGGTTTTCTGGGTGCCAGAACGTGTTTTTTTAATCATGTGAGTTGGCCAAAGAATCCTTTTTTATGGGGAGTTAGTACACATGCGTTTTCACACCCATTTAGTATTCAGGTACGGCATGCTATTTTAGAGAGAAATTTTCAGGGACTATCAAATTATTTAACAAAATTCAAGATGAGTCAGGATTGGGAGTTTCATTTTTCCTGTGCTTTAGATTATGTTGAGAATAATGCCGGGGTTGCTCATTTGTATTTTCATAGTTGGGAAATTAATAAGTATAGTCAGTGGGATAAATTAGAAAGAGTATTAAGAAATATCCATAATAGGACATCGTTAGTATCGGTAACGAATGAGGAATTATTTCAATTATGGCATCAGCGCCGTTCAATTCCAAAAACTAGAGAAAATTAGAATGAGAATATTAGTTTTACATAATCATTATCGCCTGCCTGGAGGAGAGGATTCCGTTGTCCGGGATGAAATTCGTCTTCTGAGAGAACGTCACAATGAGGTTTATTATTATGAAAAAACTAATAGGGAAATCGATGACTTTCCCCTGTATCGTAAAATTGGCGCCGCGTTACATATCAAATATTCGAAACAATCATATATGGACGTAAAGACAATCATTCATAAGTTTCGTCCTGATGTGGCCCATTTTCATAATATTTTTTTCATGATAACGCCCTCTGCTTATTTTGCTTGTAAAGAAGCTAAAGTTCCGGTAGTACAGACAATGCATAATTTTCGTCTTTTTTCTCCAACAGGACTGCTTTTTCCCAATTCGGTTGATCCAAAAGATTATAAAGAGTGCCAATATGGATTTTTTAGGAAAAAAGTAATTGAAAGGATGTTAAGGTATCATTGGAGATTAAATACATGGAATAATTATGTGGATCAATACATTGTCCTCTCTGAGTTTGCCCGTCAGCAATATATGGAAGCAGGTATTATTCCTGAAAAATTAATAATAAAACCTAATTTTGTTTTTTCTGAAGAAAAGAACATTTCCAGGGGTGACTACATTCTTTATGTTGGACGCTTGAGTAAAGA
>JAGQKQ010000028.1 GCA_020430005.1 Candidatus Omnitrophota bacterium | reverse complement strand
GGGTCTCCGGGTCTCCGGGTCTCCGGGCCTCCGGGTCTCCGGGTCTCCGGGCCTCCGGGCCTCCGGGTCTCTATTTATAAGCATATGCTCACACAAAAAAGTGGATTTATTTCATAAATATATTAATATCAGGCACTTAAAAACTTGATATATTGATATAATATGGTATATTTAGAGTAAGCCGATAAAGGTAAACCTCGGTCAATTTTTTTTGGCCGATACGCCACAAAGAGTGGCGTACGGAGAAATCCGGGGACACAAAACCGACAGGCCTAAAATGCCTAAAGCAGAAAAGGCCCCGAAGAAGTGGGGTGGGGTAATCATACCGATCAAGCGTGAGAGCGAATGGGTGTTATGGCGGCTGGGTTGCCGAAGCGCGGTGAGCAATACGCTCATCTTTATCGGCTTATTTTTATCCACCAACACAAATCTGCTGGAAAAGGTGAATAGATATTCTGCGAAGCATGCGAAAGGTTGAGAAACCTTTTATTGACGAAGAAGAATTTATGAGATTCCATCCAAACCTCAAAAATATTTGAGGTTTTTTTATTTTGGGATACGGCACACGCCCTAACAACAGAAAAAAGTCAGTTTATTGTCCTTTCAAGTCATTCCATTTTTCTACCTGTCCACTATAATAATTCTACGTTTGCTTGATTCATAAACTTGACGTTTCATATTTTATAGTGATATACTTAAAACTCATCGTTCGCTAGCACAACTAAAGAAAGTTTGGCCGAGTGGAACAACAAAAATCCCCCCAGATTTTATTCCCCTACAACACATTTTTATTCATATATACAGCTGTTTTTTTAAAACATAATAATTCCCCCACATCTAAGGAGAATCTGCTATGTCTATTAAGAAAAGTCTCTCGATAGCCTTAATTATTACTCACTTGATGACCTATATTTTTCCGGTCCATCTTTTTGCCGATGAATTGTCGGACTTCTCACTATTCGCCCAAGAAAAAATTGAGCTTGGCGGACAAGCGCGCGTAGAAACAGGATTAATTGGTGTTAATAGTGAAGATACGACAACGACAACTCAACCCGCCTTTAAAATGGGTCTTTATGCGAGAACAGAGCCCGGAGTTAATGTTAAAGCGACAGGCATTAAGTTGCTATCCAATGCTGTTATTGAAGGAGATATTTATTATAGAGACTTTCTTAATCTAGGATTGAGTGCGGTTGTTAATGGACAGCAAAATCAAACAAGTGATTTTCCTTTGGTGCAGATTCCAGCGGCCGATGTTTGTTCGCCTAATCCGGCTAATAATGTTTTGATTCAACTTAATGGTTTCCAGCAGTTGTCACCGGGAGCCTATGGAGATATTGATTTATGGTCTAACGCGGAGATTGTTTTTGAGGGCGGACGCTATGACATTAAAAGCCTGCAGACCGGTCCTTCTACAAAGATTTATTTTAATGCCCCGACAGTGTTATGTATCTCCGAGGATTTCTCAACGGGACCATCAGCTATTTTTGGACCGCATCCAAATCATCCCGAGCTTTCCTCTGATGACATTCAAATCAACATTCAAAACAGTGATCCATCCCAGGTCGGGTTAAATAATGATTTCAAAGCGAATATTTTTGCACCGAATAGTGATCTGGACATTTTTCCACAAACGCAGGCTATTGGTAATTTTCTAGCGAATAGTATTGAGATAGGTTCACAAGCTGTTATCAATGCCGGTTCAGGTATTGTCCCGCCCATCAATGATCAAACACCACCCAACATTTTTAATTTAAAACCGGACCATCAGAGCTTTATTAACAATCAATACCCCCAAATCTCGGGTAAATTTAGTGACAGTGAATCCGGTATTGATCCTGATACATTCATCATCCAAGTTGATGGGGAGGATATGAGTATAGAGGCGACAGTGACAGAGGAAACCTTTCTCTTAAATGTAACGGAAGAACTGGATGAAGGGTTGCATAATGTTTATGTCATGATCAAGGATGAAGCGGGCAATATGTCTGAGGAACAGTTTGAATTTACAATCGACGCCACACCTCCAAACATATCCGGCACAATAACACCGGGGCCTAATGCGATGGGATGGCACAATGCCGATGTGACTATTCAATTTACCTGTGACGATGAATTATCAGGCATTATGATGTGTCCGGAAGAAATTATTTTAACCGAAGAAGGGGCTGAACAGGTTGTCGAGGTTATGGCCCAGGACAATGCGGGTAATATTACGCTCTACACCAATACAGTGAATATTGATAAAACGGCACCGGTGATTAATATGTTTATTCCGGAAAATTTTGAAACTGTTAATACAGCGCGTCCGGACATCAAAGTGGTTTATCAAGATGCGCTAAGCGGCATAGATGCCCAAGAGGTTGTCTTAAAGCTTAACGACGCGGATGTTTCGAATATGGCTGTGATTGATGAAATGAAAGCCGAATATACACCGGAGGAAGACCTTGCAGAGACAACCTTCACCACAGAGGCCACCGTCTATGATAAAGCCGGAAATAGTATTACTCAGTCTGTTATTTTTATTGTTGATACAACAACTCCGAATCGTCGGCCCTATTTTATTTCCAGTCCTGTAACAACGGCAGTTGAAGGGCAGCTTTATGAGTATCAGGTTCATGCTATTGATCCTGATGGAGACCCTTTGACATACAGCCTTGCTCCATTTTCCTCGCCGGAAAACATGATTATTGACCAGAATACGGGACTTATTCAATGGGTTCCTAACAATGATCAAGCTTCCGTTTTTTCGTTAGGCGTTCATGTTTTAGTTTCAGATGGAGATTTAAGTGAAATACAAATTTATTTAATCTCCGTTCAGAATGTCAATCAACCGCCTGAAATTGTTTCAAAACCTGTTACAGAAGTTATTGAAGGGGATGTGTATCAGTATAATGTAGCCGCGAGGGACATAGATGTTGGTGATACGCTTGAATACATTGTTGAATCAGGCCCTTCGGGAATGGCGGCCGGCATCACTTATGGAGAAGTACTGTGGGACACAACCAATGTAGACCCCGGAATTTATCCTGTCTCAATCATTGCCAGAGATAGCGCCGGAGGTATCTTTCGGCAGACTTTTGATGTTAATGTTTTAATTGATAGAGACCTTGTTATTGAAGAAATTGATAAATCACAGTTACTCACAGATGGACAGAATTTGACGGTATCCGGGAGCGTTGATGTTTCTGTCCGCAATCGCGGTTCCCATGAGGTGACACAAGATTGTAATCTGATTTTATTTGATGATTTAAACAAAAATAGCAGTTATGACAGTGAAGATACTCTGATTGCCGAAACTCAAATCAATGGGCCAATCGCCGCCGGGGCACAGGTCAGCGTAACTGTGCCTATTCCGGAAGAGGTTCCGTTGATTGAAAATATTCTGCTGGGATATATAGATAGTTCCGGAATTGTCAGTGAAAATAATGAAATTAATAATGTCTCATTCTGTGGGCATGCGTGCGAATCATTCCCGACACCTAGTAATATTGATCCTGTTCTGGAATGGTCCTGGACGGAAACGGCCAATGTTCCGGAATCCGTAAATGTTATTATGACTCCGGTTGTGGCGGACATTAATAAAGACGGCCATCCGGACATCATTTTTATCTCAACAGACCGTTCGGCTTTTGACGGCAGCGGAACAGGTGGAATATTGCGTGCGATTGATGGAGTCACCGGGGTAGAGATTTTTTCTGTGACAGATCCCCAGTACAGGTTAAGAGATACAAGCGAACTGGCTGTCGGTGATATTGATCTGGACGGGTATCCTGAAATTATCGGGACTCATGTCGGGCGGCGGTTAATATGCTTTAATCATGATGGATCGTTTAAATGGCAAACGGGTCTTTTAGAGGAAGGGCAATCAACCTTTGATCCGGCTATTGCCGACCTGGATAGAGATGGTATCCCTGAAATTATTGCCTCACGGTTTGTTTATAATAATGACGGAACTCAACGATGGGGACAAATTACGGGTAGTCGTGGAGGATTTCTGGGAATCTCTATCCCTTTGGTGGCTGATATTGATGTAGACGGCTCTCCGGAGGTCGTTACAGGTAACGCGGCCTGGTCCGAGGAAGGTATTTTGCGAGGAGACTGGCGGCATAATACAGGAGGTGGATTGAGTGCTGTCGCTAACTTTGATCAAGATCCGGAAGCGGAAATTGTTGTCGTCAGCTTTTCTAACGATATCACTCTCGTGAATTTCGATTCTATGCAGCCGGTACTTTGGTCTTCTCAAATTCCGGGAGGAGGTTATGGCTCGCCGACAATTGCTGATTTGGACAATGATGGCCAGCCCGAGGTTGGTGTGGCCGGTTTTCAGGCTTATACAGTTTTTGACACGGACGGGTCCGTTTTGTGGAGTGTTCCCATCAAGGATTTATCCTCCGGAATGACGGGATCATCTGTTTTTGATTTTGAAGGGGACGGTTTGCCCGAGATCCTATTCAGCGATGAGGAAAACTTTTATATTTTTAGAGGTTTTAACGGGGATATTTTGTTTCAGACGCCAATGAGCTCGGGGACATTGACAGAATATCCTATTGTTGCGGATGTGGATGCTGACGGAAATGCCGAAGTCGTGGTCCCGGCTAATAATATTGGCGGTTTTGGTGACCAAAGTGGTATTTATGTTTTTGGAGGCCGTGACGACAGTTGGGTAGCCACCCGTGAGATATGGAATCAGCACACCTATCATGTCACAAATGTGAATGATGACGGGTCAATTCCTCTACAGGAACAGAATAGCTGGGAACTTCATAACAGTTACCGGACCAATGCGTTTAATCCTCGTGAAGTGGATTATTCTGTTTATTCTTCTCCTGATTTCACACCTCTTTTTGTTCGTTCTAAAGAAGAGGCGAACACGATCACATTAAAAACACGAATTGCAAATGTGGGCGGTATTAAAGTTGGAGCCGGTGTTGATATTTCCTTTTTTAACGGAGACCCCTCAACGGGCGGAGCGTTACTTGGTTCTGTCCAAACATCCAAACGTTTGATACCGGGGGATTTTGAGGATGTGCAAGGCACCTTTATTAAAGACGGCTTAACAGAAATCTGGATTGCCGCTGATTATGATTCCGAGGGACAACAACAGCACCGGGAATGTAATGAAGATAATAATTTTTATATTTTCGAGATCCAGCAAGACCACTCACCGTATATTAATACATTCCCGAATCTGAATGCGGTTGTGAATCAGGCGTATACGTATACTGTAGAGGCGGAAGATAGTGATGTCGGAGATGATTTAACATATGAATTACTGAGCGGCCCGAACGGAATGACATTAAACAGTACAGCCGGAAGTATTACCTGGCTTCCCGGACCGGAAGATCTCGGTGTTCATCTTGTACGATTAAAGGTTACGGATCAAACAGGACTTTTTGATCTGCAGCGTTATGAAATTACTGTTCGCGAAGTGCCGCTTGGCAATCAACCGTCGCAAATTATTTCCACGCCGCCTTCGGGACCGTTTTATAGTTTAGAACTTTATTCTTATCAGGTTATGGCGCAGGATATTAATGGAGATGTTTTAACCTATGAATTATTGGAATCTCCAATCGGGATGACAATTGACTCGAAAACCGGAAAGATAGAGTGGATTCCGGTGCCATTGCAAAAAGGTGATCACACCGTCACTGTTAGTGTTTCTGATCCTGCCGGATCTGCGGCTGTTCAGCAATATACTTTGACCATTATTGGAAACACTCCGCCCCAAATTATATCTATTCCGGTAACAACAGCAATTGAAGGTCTTGTTTATCAATATAATGTTAACGCGGCGGATGCCGATCCCGATGAAACTTTCGAATTTTCTTTAATCACAGCCCCTGCCGGGATGAGCATTGATGTCCAGTCCGGTATTATTAACTGGCAGCCGGGCAGTGCCGATATCGGCTCTCATCCTGTAACAGTTCAGGTAAAAGACTCAACGGATAATACGGCTGACCAGAATTATTCCCTGGAAGTTATAAAAGGAAATCAATCACCAAGGGTGGGAACAATCCCCGACCAGTCTATTACCGGAACACAACAATTTGCGTCTATTAATTTGGATGACTATGTGTTTGATCCGGATCATACGGATAACCAGATTCAATGGACAGTAAGCGGACAGACAGAATTATCAGTTGATATTGTTAACCGGGTGGCGACGATTACACACCCGTCCGGCAGTCCTGTTAGTGAAACGCTTGTCTTTACCGCGACAGATCCCGACGGATTCTTCGCTTCAACAGAGGCCACTTTCAGTGCCGCGGATATTGTCATTGTGGATGTTCTGCGTCCGGAAGTGACATTATCCTTCTTGCCGGGTGTTGATAATCCGGTGGGAGTCGATGTGTCTATACAAATTCAAGCGGTTGATGATCAGGGTGTGACACAGCAATTGATCCAAGTCGATGGTCAAGAACTGCCTTTGGATGCCAACGGGCAGGCTGTTTTTACATCGCAGACTCCCGGAATTTTTACGGTGGAGGCTTTCGCTTATGATGCCGCAGGTAACGAAGGGTATAAACAAGCGCAAATTCGTTTCTTAGAAGATATTGGAGACACAACAGTACCAACAGCCAGTATTCAGTCTCCGGCCGAAGACAGTCGTCTTGTAACTCCTGTGGATATTACCGGAGACGCGTTTGATGAAACAGATTTATTGTCATTCCGTTTGGAATACGCTTTACAAGGCTCAACAAATTTTGCCTTAATCAATAGCGGGACAACGGAAGTTAGTAATGGTATTCTGGGAACGCTGGACCCTACGCTGATGAAAAATGGTATTTACCAGGTGCGCCTAACAGCGGAAGACACCAGCGGAAATGTAACAACCGTCAATAAAACCTATATCATTGACGGGAATGCCAAGGTTGGAAACTTTACGGTCAGTTTTGAAGACATTACCATTCCCGTGGCCGGCATTCCAATCACATTGGTTCGTACTTATGACAGCCGGGAAAAGACAGCTGGTGATTTTGGTTTTGGTTGGCAGTTATCCAGCAATGATATTCAAATTCAGGAAAGCCGCGTGCTGGGCTCCGGTTGGCAGCAGCCTTTAAATCATCCGCCGATTCCTGAACTCCCATACTATTCTTTGGAGGAAACGGAACCCCATTACATAACAGTCACCTATCCTGATGGTCAGGTTGACAGGTTTACTATGGATGTTTCTCCAAACATCAGTACAGCCCAGCCAATTAGTCAGGCGAACGTCGTCTTTAATCCATCCGAAGGAACAGTTACGCAGTTACAGTCTCTGGCCGGTAATGAAGTATCAGTAAACTTTACCGGGGCCGGTGATGAAGTAGAATTGACGGGAACGGGAGATGTTTTTCCTTACAACCCGGATTTCTATCAGCTGACCACACCGAATGGGGAAACCTTCGATATTACCCAGGGTGAGGGTATAAAACGTATACAGGATCGTAATGGAAATATTCTGCAGTTCGATAGTGATGCTATGGTCCATTCCAGTGGTAAATTTGTTGAGTTGAGTCGCGATGGAACAGGCCGTATTACACAAATTACCGATCCTGACGGCAACACAATTGTTTATGAATACGACTTTTATGGTGACCTGGTCAGTGTGACAGATCAAAAAGGAAATATTACCCAATTCCGTTATGATAATAAGCACAACCTTATGGAAATTATTGATCCGCGCGGTATTCAGGCCGCTCGTAACGAATATGATAATAACGGCCGTTTGATTGCTACCATCGATGCCGATGGTAACCGTGTGGAATTCAACCATGATATGGCGAATAACCAGGAAGTGGTGATTGACCGCGAAGGCGGTGTCACGGTTTATGAGTATGATGCCGAAGGAAATGTTACAAAAGAAACCAATGCGTTGGGGCATATTAATACATTTACCTACGATGACAATGACAATCAATTAACCGCAACCGATGCGTTGGGTAATACAACAACATCAACGTATGATGACGGGAATAATTTGCTGACGCAAACTGATCCGCTGGGTAATACAACCACTTACACCTATAATGCATTCAGTCAGATTTTGTCAATGACAGACCCGCTGAATAATGTCACGACATACACATATGATGGGCAGGGGAATCTGTCAACAACAAGCGATCCGTTGAATCATACAACAACGAATACGTATGATACGAATGGAAATCTGTTAACGACAACCGATCCGTTAGGAAATGTTACAACCTACACTTATGATGACTTCGGGAATGTCCTTACAGAAACGAATGCCTTGGGGCACCTCATTGTTTACGCTTATGATGACAATGGAAACCGTTTAACGGAAACCCGCACACGAACGACTTCAAGCGGTACGGAAGACCTGGTCACAACATTTGTCTATGATGCCGATAACCGGTTAATTCAAACAACAGATCCGGCAGGAAATATTACACGGATTGAATATAACGTAATTGGCAAAGAATCTGCCCGGGTAGACCAGAAAGGCCGTCGTACGGAACTTTATTATGATTTCCGCGGCAACCTTATTCAAACACGTTTCCCGGATGGTACAACGGAAGAAATGTCTTATGACAAAAATGGAAATGAAACCAGCCGTACCGATCGTTCCGGTAATATAACAACCTTTGAATACGACGCGGCTAACCGTCAGATTAAGGTCATTGCTCCGGATGGAGGGGAAACGGCCACGGTTTATGATGATGCCGGACGGCCTATCAGCGTCACTGATCCTTTAGGCCATGCGACAACGTATGAATATGACGATGCCGGACGTAACACAAAAGTCATTGATGCGCTGGGGAATGAAACACAATACGCTTATGATGCGGCGGGCCGTCGTATTTCCATGACTGATGCCTTAGGGCATGTCACGCAAATGGCCTATGATGCGGTTGGTCGTCTAACACAAACTACTTTTGATAACGGCACAACCCGGACAGTAACCTACGATGCTCTGGGCCGTCAAATTGAGGAAATCGATCAGGCCGGAGTTACCACCCAATACGAGTATGATGAGTTGGGCCGTTTAATTACAGTGACCGATGCGCTGGGTGGAGAAACTTCTTACACCTATGACGAATTGGGTAATCGTCTCACCCAAACCGACGCGAATAATCATACCACGCATTGGGAGTATGATTCTTTAGGGAGCATGGTGGAGCGTGAATTGCCGTTAAGTATGACAGAGCATTTTGTGTATGATGCCACAAACAATGTAACGTCGCATACCGATTTTAACAGTCAAACCATTGTGTATACATATGATGACAATGATCGTCTGATTCGTAAAACTCTTCCGGGCAGTGTCATCACAGAATGGACTTATACACCCAACGGACAACGGGCTACGGCTGTGGATAGCCGCGGAACGACTGTTTATACCTATGACGGGCAGGACCGCTTGCTGAGTGTTATTCAGCCGGACGGATCAGAGATATCCTATACCTACGATCTGGCTGGTAACCGAACCTCCGTGACCATTCCTTCCGGGACAACGACATATTTATATGACGAACTGAATCGTTTAAGCAGAGTAACCGATCCCGATGGGCGCATTACTGATTACACCTACAATGCTGTCGGCAGTCGGGAAAGTGTTTCCGTTTCCGACGGGATTAGGGCGACATATACCTATGACGCGCTAAATCGTTTAACTTATATAGAACAACGTAAGTTTTCCGGGCCGGTCCTCAATAGTTATACTTATATTCTTGGGCCCACCGGTAACCGGTTAAGTGTAACGGAAGAATTCGGTCGTCAGGTGAATTATACTTATGACACGCTTTACCGGTTAACGGAAGAAGCCGTTACTGATCCGGTGAACGGCAACCAGACATTCCAGTATACGTATGACGCGGTCGGTAACCGTTTAACAAAGACCGATAGTGTCGGCACAACGAATTATACCTATGATGCAAATGACCGTTTGTTCACGGAAGGAAGTAATATTTACACGTATGATGATAACGGTAATACCTTAAGCCGTTCAGATAATGGTGTTGTTACCAATTATGGCTACGATCCGGAAAACCGTCTGGATTTTGTCCAGGGTAGCGGGCAGATCATTACCTATGGGTATGATGAGGACGGTATCCGTGTAAATCAGTCGGTTAATGGGGTTGTTACCAAATACCTTGTGGACAAGAATCTTGATTACGCGCAGGTTCTGGAGGAACGGACTGGCGGGGGAATCTTGCTGGTTCGGTATGTTTATGGAAATGATCTGATTAGCCAAAACCGGACGGGGAATATCAGTCATTATCATTACGACGGGCTGGGGAGCGTTCGCGGGCTTAGCCGGGGTAATTCTTTCTTTACGGATGAATATAATTATGACGCGTTTGGAGAACTGCTGAATCAGATAGGTGTAACACAGAATAATTATTTATTTACCGGTGAGCAGTATGATCCGAATATCGGGTTTTATTATTTGAGGGCCCGTTATTATATGCCACAACAGGGACGGTTCCTGACGATGGACACATGGCCAGGGAGTGTATATGATCCACCAAGTTTACACAAATACCTTTACACCCATGCCGATCCAGTTAATAATATAGATCCGAGTGGGAATTTTACGTTAAACCAAGTTTTAACTACTATAAACATTATTGGTACCATTGCGAGTTTAGCCAGTGGAGCATATTCTCTTTACATCGGCGATTATAAAGGAGCAGCATTATCTTTTGTTACTCTAGGTTTTTTTGGTATAGGTGGAACTAAAAAGGTTGCAGGATTTACGAAGTGGTGGTTGTTTAATAGGGGAATACGTGTCATATACAAAAAAAGTATTAATCAGATAATTAATACTGTACGAATTATGAGAAAAAATGGTAAAACTATAAAAGAAATAGCAGAAGAGGTTGTTAAATTAAGGAATAAAGCAAAGATTGACGCTAGGACTTTAATGAGAGTTGAAGATGTTGTGCAGTTGGAGAAAAGAAACTTACTGAAGTATGGCAATGCGATTGGCCCAACAGTAGAACAATTAGCAAAAACGATGACTTATAACGAAATTATTAATAGTGCGATGAGGACAAACAAGTTAATTGATTTATTTTTCCTAATTTTTTAATTAAAATGTTACTAAAATCATATAATAAAAATATAGACGTTTTTTCTTTTAATGAGAAAGACGGTAGAGTAGAACGAAAAGTAGAGAATTTTAATGACGAAGATGTTGTTGGTTCATTCTTTGAAACAGTTGATGGAAAAAAATCGTTGTTTTACAGAGAGGGTGAGAAGTTTTATTATCAGCGAGGAAAACTTAAAATTTGTCTTTCTTCTTCTGATGTAAAAAGTATCTATTTTAGATTTCTTTTTTGGGAATTTTTCTTCCTTTTAGAGAAGAATCAAATGAAAGAAACAAGATTTATTAAAAGTTCACCAGCAGTTCTTAAGGGTGTGCACGATCCAACTTATGATGAATTAGACAAAAGTAATGATTACTTTTTTTACAATGTTTATAAGGTTGCGAATGATAAAGATGAGTGATAAATGCCTTATTGATCTTTGTTCCAAAAATCCTACTGAATTTTCCTGTGTGAAATAGTGTCAAAATAGACTGTTCCATAAAGAAGTCTTATTGGAACACACGCATAACAGTCTGATAACTGATTCGTTGATTCTTAGATTTGTCTTTGTTGATTTCACTTGCGATTTGTCTGTAGCTCATGCCTGATTCACGTAGATTTTTAATCCGTTCAGTATCAATTTCTATTTTGGGACGACCACCAGAGTATTTCTTGAGTTGTTTTTTGCGTTCAATACCCTTACGTACTCTTTCTCCTAAGTCACGGGAATACTTATTAGCGAAGTAGGTAAAGAGAGGTTTGACTACATGCCATGTCATTTCACTATCAGAATCAATACCTTGTTGTAGTGCGATGAATCGACACTTGTATTCTTCAACGATTCTATCTAAAAGAGCATTAATTTTACTGGGAGATTGTCTGCTGAACCTGTCCATTGAATATACGATTAGAGAGGAGTAGTGTTTTAATCTGATTTTTTCTAATACTTTCTGTAAAACAGGCTGATTGTCAGATTTGAACCCACTACCGTATTCTGCGAATTCATCAAATTCCCAACCATATGCGGTGCAGTAACGTCTTAATTCTTTCAGCTGTACTTCAACATCTTGTTTAGACTCATCTGTACTGCATCGAGCATAAATCACGACTTTGTTTTTCATAAATATCTCCAGCATATAATGTTAAGAAAGTATATTTTTATACATTTTAAGTTTAGGAGATAGGCAGGGGAAATCAAGCCTTTTGTAAAGGGGGCTCTTCTAATGTGATTGACAAATTATGTCGTTAGGCTAAAGTAAATATAAGTTAATATACTATTAAAAAGGAGGAGGTTTTGGTATCTCAAAAAGACAAAAAAGAAATCCTTGAGTTGGTTAACAAACAGGTCAATGAGAATTTAACCAAAAAGGTTTCTTTGTTAGCTACACTGTTGATTATCTTGAATATTCTAGGTTTGGTTACTACATATGGAAAAATAAAAGAAATTGTAATAAATCGAATTGCTGAACAATTTAAAGAAGAAAGAATACGGAAAACTCTTCAAACAGTTGCTTCAGATAAAGCGAATGACATAATGGAGAACATCTTAAATCCTCAGATTGATGGCGTAAAAGAGGAAATTATATCTTTTGAAAATTATATGAATAATATGCGCTTAAGTTTTTCTAATGAATATAAAACATTGGCAAAAGAGGTAGAAATTCTAAAAGCACGTAATGCGCTGTTATTATTGACTGATAAGGCAATTACTCAAGGAGATAGATCAGCGTATGATAAAGTACAGAATATATATCGTAATAGTAAGGATGCGGAGGTTTCAAGTATAGCAAGAGCAGAGATGTTAAAAATTAAAGCATTTTATGCCTCTACAAATAGAATAAAAAGTGGTGATGTTATTTTTATTGATGAAGAAGGGCGGTCTTTTAAAAATGGAAATATCCCTACTGATATTTTATTAAAATATCTAATAGGTCATAAGGAAGTTATAACTAGAGCTAAATCAGCAGATTTACTAAGAAATCGTAAAGAAAAAGATGTCCCTGAGACGCTAATTGAATCATTTAAAAATGAGAAAAATCTTATAGTTTTAAAGAATTCAATACAAGCCTTTGAACGGGTTACTGGCTATGAAAATTCAGATGTCTTTGATTATGAAAAGGCAATAAAATGGTGGGAAAACAATCGGGATGAATATTATAAAAAGATTATTCCAAGCGAAAGATGATGGGGTCCTTTTTCGCACATAGCGAAATTGATAGGCATGTGCAACGACTGTATGTTATTCTCAGTGAGTTCTTTAATTAGGAAGGGTTTGTCCAGTTGTTATTTTCATCAAAATTAGGGGATTTCTTAAAGCCACATGCGTTCCATACTGCATTTATGCAAGGAAGTAAGATATGCTCGGGCTTAGTTTCATAGTTCTCGACCATAACTTCTGGTAGGTTTAATAAATCTTTATCTATGGACAGACGTTGATCCAGCCACATATCGTGTCGCAATGCCATTTTATAACCTTTA
>JAGQKQ010000289.1 GCA_020430005.1 Candidatus Omnitrophota bacterium | reverse complement strand
CTTTGATATGATCACGGGAAATCCGGTCTACGGTATCCAACGTTCCTTCATCGTCATACCGGAACGGGTGTTTTTGGAACAATTCCTTTTTCAAAGTCATCGCCGTGTATTGGGCGATGTTATCTTCTTTTTGACGAATAGCCGTTTTGACCTGTTCTTTGGCCAGATCCAATTCGTTCTGGGGAAAAGCCGGATTTTTAACAACATCTTCAAACAAGTCCATGGCTTGATCAAAATACTCCGACAAGAAATCGATCGAAAGCCCGAAACTGTTTTTCCCGGAAAACGCGCCTAACGATATTCCTAATGACTCGGTATATTCCGCGATTTGATCAGCCGATTTCTTCTTCGTTCCTTTTGTCCATAAAGATGCCGTTAGATTTGAAACACCGTTAAGCTCGGGCGCCTCCTGACGGATTCCGCCGTTTAACGACAAACGCACAGCCACCAACGGAAATGTTTTGTTAACACGCAATAAAACAGTCAACCCGTTTTCCAAAACATGTTTTTCCATGTCTCCAACGGTAATTTCAGAAGATACCTCATCTTTTTGATCCGATAAACCTTTCGGTTTTAATACAACGACCGAACGGCCCTGTTCTTTCAAATATTTTTTTGCGACGCGCACAACATCATCATTAGTCACCCGCCGGATACCATCCAGATATTGATTGGCAAACAAGTGATCTCCGGTATATGCTTCATCCAGCGCCTGGGAATACGCTACAGACTCTGCGGTTTGACTGCCAAAAACATGATCCGCTAAAACCTGGGCCCTGGCCTTTTCCAGTTCCGAAGGCAACACACCTTTTTGCTTAATCTTTTCAATTTCTTTCGAAATGGCCTCAATGGCCATATCCATATTGTTATAATCTAAAACCGTGGATATCCAAAACAAACCTCTGTCCATCGGCGTATAATTCGACGCAGAGACATACTGAACAAGTTTTTGCTTTTTATACAGCTCCCGATAAAGGCGCGAACTCGCTCCATCCCCAAGAATTTTGGCCAAAACATCCAGCGGATACAAATCTTCATCGAGTAATCCAACCGATCCGTAAGCCAGCGACATTCTGGCAATCGGGGTCGCATATTCTTCTTCATAAAAACGGGGACTGATTTGTGCCGGTTCCACCGGCAAATTACGCATAATTTCCGGATGCCGTTCAAAATCTTCAAATGTTTCTCTTATTTTGGGCAAAACGTCATCGGCATTAATATTTCCGGCAATAGCCAGAACAATATTATTAGGACCGTAATATTGATGATAATACTTTTCGACATCCTCTTTAGAAATGGCAACAAAAAGAGGTTCGTAACCTATGGTGGGATGACCGTAAGGATGCTTCAGATACATTGTTTTAAAGGTCAACTCGGCTAAACGCCGGGCGGGGTTATCATTATGAAGCTGCATTTCACTTAAAACAACATCCCGCTCTTTCGTTAATTCTTCCTCGGAAAAAACGGTATTCATTAACATATCCGCCATAATATCCAGACCGATATCAAATTGATTAAACGGAACTTCAATTTTATAAACCGTCGAGTCCATACCGGTGGATGCATTAATATTGCCACCGACAGCCTGAATCTGCGCGGCAATTTCTCCCACTCCGCGGTTGGTTGTTTCCTGAAAAAGCATATGTTCAAGATAATGGGTAATCCCGCTGCCCAAAAATTCTCCTTCGGTAGCGGACCCCGCTTTGACAAGCGCATAGACGGCAACAACCGGTGATGTGGGAATTTCACTCACCACAACCGTCATGCCGTTATCTAAAACTTCTTTTGTAGACTTGCCTTCAAAGGCATTGGCGGGCACAGTAAAAAGAAAAGCTGAAATAATGAGGAAACTTATAATGTTTCGCGGGCGACTGATCATATCATTTAAACCATTAACGGTTAAAGGTTGTGTTTAACTTTGCCGGTGATGCTCGTCCAGCAATTTACGGATGTCCATATCCGCGTTTTTCATGATCTGCGATGCCACAAAAATAAGCAATGAAAACTGCCATACATCTTCCGGCCCGGTAATCAAACCGGCGGTCACATCTTCCTGCTGCTGCAAAAGATTTTTATAATGCTCAATCGCCTGAGAAAGACGGCCTTCAAAAACATCCAGCGAATTTGTTTGATTATTGTAACGGAGTGACGGAAAACTCACACCGCGGACAATAAAGAAATTGATTAATTGATTTTGGTCCACCCCTTCTTCTGTATCAAATTCAA
>JAGQKQ010000288.1 GCA_020430005.1 Candidatus Omnitrophota bacterium | reverse complement strand
TACTGAGCCTGGAGTTAAAAAGTGGCCAATAAAAATGCGATACCTATTGACTCAATTTCTAGGAACTCAAATCGAAGTTTATTTAGTAACCTTGATCTTTTTGTGGATAAGACCACTTATTCAAATAGAAGGAATGATTGGTGCCTTAACCCTTGGCTTGTTAATTGCCGCCATCCGGGTTTATCCCCGTTTTTGGAATATGTGGATTCAGTCTACCTACCCGAATCGATTATTAAAAATTGAATTCTTTGCTGGAACGGTTGGAACCTTAGTTATTTTTGCATCTCTTCAGCTAATGGTGTAGGTGAATATGCCGAATCAAATTGAAATTCCTATTTCTGCACTTATCGTTCTGTCTCTCTTAGGGGAGCGCAAGATGCATGGATATGATATTGAAAAGATGATATGGAACCGAGGCTTTAAGTACTGGACCGATATTGGTAAAACTTCCATTTATAATTCGCTTAAAATCTTAGAGGAAAAAAAGTTGGTCTCTTCCATCACCGAGCAAGGCGGTGGACCGACAAGAAAAGTATTTGAAATAACGAATTTAGGTCGAGCCACACTCAAAGCTCAAGGTACATCTTTTTTAAGTAATCCTAGAAACCCACGTCATGACATGGATCTTGGAGTCTATATACTCCCATTTCTAACAGAAAGACAACGCGTAGAAGCTCTGAAAGCAGGAATCAAACGCTTAGAAGATCGCCGAGAATTTTTGAAGGAGCGTCTGAATTGGTGTCGTAACCAAAAATTGCTCTATCCAGCCCTGAGTTTTGAGAGACCGCTTGCTGCAATTGAAGCTGAAATAAAATGGTTGAAAAAGCTGCTAGCTGAAATCGAGAATTCTAAAATCAATTTCAATATAGGTTGGGAAAAATATATTTACAAGGAGCCACCAAATGTATCAGATTGAACTATTCAAATCACAGAAAGCGAATCTTCGACCTATTCCACGGCCATTTGAATTCCCTTGGGGAAAAGGATTAGTCGTTGAAGAAGTTTCCTATAAAAGCCAACACCACGAGCCTGCGATTCAATTACTACAGTTCGAAAGCGGTTTTGAATTGGTCCGGTTTTGTTCTTATACCTTATCAGGCCGCTTCGAAAAGAACTCATGGATTGCAAATTCAGATGAAATTGCAGAACTAGGACGTCAGTTGAATAGCACTCCGCGGTTGAAGGAAATATTAAAAAAAATGAGCCAATAATATTCTTATTCTTAGTCATAGATGACTTCTCTTGACTGAGAATCATTGGCACTTCTTGAATAGAGCATGATAGTTTAAAAAGTACGTTATTTTATACACTTAAATCATATATCTATTGCTTTCTAGGAAAAATCTTCCCTGGGAAACATTAGATTTGTGGACAGAGTGTTTCGATCCATGCAGAATTAAACTATGAAACGCGCCAAATTTAAATCCCTGTTTTGGATAGGGCTTCTTATTACCTACTTGATAATTCGTTTTTGTTTTACGCAGTGGCTTGATTCCTTGGGACCTTATTCCTCTTACGTTTTTGAGGCTAGCCTTGTGGTTATCGCTGTCGCATTATCCGGGAAGCAATTTGTTTCCAATATTTGTCTTATGGATAATTGCAGCGGAGGGAGCCACCCAATTGCATGATTGGGATCCACTTTTGAAAGTTAAAATCTTTTAGTGAGAGATTGCTTTTTCGTCAATCTTTTTTGCTTTAATTTCTCGATATGTTTTTTCACTTTTCATCTCTATTTTTATGGCTGAATGCTGAACTAAATCAACAATTGCCTCTAATATCACTACATCTTCTATGACTTCATTCCAGTGGTTTAGTGGCAGCTGTGTTGTAAAAAATGTTGATTTATTTATTGATCTAATTTCGAGTAACTCTTTCAAGTCTTGAGCCTCAGTTGAACTTAATTTTCTCATGCCAAAGTCATCAATTATTAATACATCAAATTGTGATAATCTTTTTCTCATTGTTAAATCTATCAGAAGGTAATCCACTGGTTTGACCAGTGTGACTTGAACAGCCTTGGGCGTTCCAGCAGTATTCTCCCCGGTGGCTTGGTGAGTACACCGAAGGAGAATACAATGTCTGAAACGTATCAAAGTTTGTCCCATTCTAAGTGGGATTGCAAGTATCACGTCATCTTTATCCCAAAAAAGCGTAGAAAATCATTATTTGGAAAAGTACGACGAGAAATAGGGACCATATTTCGCGATTTGGCGAAGCAAAAGGAGTGTGAAATTAT
>JAGQKQ010000287.1 GCA_020430005.1 Candidatus Omnitrophota bacterium | reverse complement strand
TTCCCGAGACTATTCATTATCGTCTGCATACTATTTTTTTTATAGCTTTTTCTGTCTTGGTGGTCTTCCTTTTTCTTCTCAAAAGAACACAGAATTTTCGTCAGCATCCCTATTTGTTTTGTATTCAATCTATCCTTTTTCTGGCCGCTTTAATCAGTTTTTTGTTTACGTTTGATAACTTTTATTACGCGATTGAAACCAGGCCTTACGCGTTATGGAATGCCTTATGGTTTTCGTTCGTGATTCTTTTTCTTTATTATAGAGAATTTACCAGGCCGGTTATTGCACTGCTTGTTCTCATAAGTTTTACGGCGACCGCCGCGTTGTATCAGCATGCGGCCTTGATTTTAAGCTTTGTCTGCTTTTCATGGTTTGTGTCCCGGAAAAATATTAAGATCATTGTCATTTCGGCATTCAAGATTTTTGCATTACCGTTGGGTGTGACGGCCTATTATGTTTTGATTCGTCCACTGGATTTCGGCTGGACGGATGCTGATAAATACTTCTTTTATAAATGGTGGTTCGCAAAGCTGGCCTTTCCCGTCTTGGCTGTCTGCGGGCTTTTCCTCTCCTTGTCATTTGAAAAATATAAAAAATGTGTCATTGTTTTTGGTGCCATGCTGATTTTATATTTGATAGCGCCGGTCATTAATGAAATATCTTATATGAAAGGATTCTTCTTTAGCCCACGGCACTATATTTATCAAAACATTAACTATCCGTTATTCCTGGCTTTTTTAGGAATGGTTTGGCCGGATTTGTGGAGCCGTTTGAAAACGGAGCGCTTTAAGTCGGTCCAAAATCGTATTAGAAGTGCCGCGGTTATAACCGGAGTGCTGGCGCTTTTAGTTCAAGGATTTCTTTATCAAAGGTATTATTACGATTTAATGGAAAAACATTTTCCAAGGCGTGTGTATTATTTGTTCCGCCCCTATATGGAGAATGGACAGCTTAATGTTAAAGAGCTGGAGTATAACATTTTTTACTATACGAGACTTTCTCATCAGAATCCAAAGGATAGTTCGGCCTATGGCATGGTCGGTTACGCGTATTATCTATTGGGAGAAACGGATCAGGCGATAAAATATTATGAAAAGGCGGCCGCTTTGGAACCTGAGTTTTTCTGGTATGCGTTTAATTTAGGCACATTGTATTATCAGCAGAATAATTTTGAATTGGCGGAGCAATGGTTAAATAAAACTTTGGTTAAGAATACCTATCAGGATGTGTATGATTTTCCGAAGGCCTACTATTCTATTCTTATGACCAATGAAGAGCTTGGTGGAATGACCGTTTCCGAGCGGGTTGAAGATGTCCGGATACACACGTTCCGGATGCTGAGTCATATTTATTATCAAACAGGACGGTTTGAAGAGATCATTCAGCTTGCTCTGGATGAGGTTTTTCAGGATGTTAATCAAAGTCCGTTTTTTAAAGATCTGAACGCCTTGCTTCATTTAAGGGCAAAATTGGCGCTTAAGGCGACGGATCCGAAAATTCTGGATATTTACAAAAAAGCGGAATATTCTTTATTTGAAAATAACCATTTGATCCAGCTTGAACCATTTTAATAAATCTTTCCTTCATCGGCAAAACTGTGATACGTATTATCTCCGATAATTAAATGGTCGAGTACCTTTACACCGAGAATCTTTCCTCCCTCACACAGTAAACGTGTGAACCGTTCATCCTCCCGGCTGGGACGGCATAATCCTGACGGGTGGTTGTGAGCGCAGATAATAGCCGCGCTGAATTTCTGCAGGGCCTTTTTAAAAATTTCACGGATAATCGGATTGGCCAAATTTACAGTTCCTTCTGTTTCGTCACAAATATCAATAATACGATTTTGCGCATCGAGATACATAACCCGAAATACTTCATTTTTTAAATCACGCATGCGGGGAATAAAGATGTCAGCGGCATCACGGGAAGAGGAAATTTTCCGACGGGATTGGCTGGCCGTTTCTTCCCGAAAGCGCCGGCCGATTTCAAGCGCCGCTTTGATTTGAGCCAGTTTTGCCTGCCCCAATCCTTTAAAATGGGTCCATTCGTCCAGAGACGTATCGCTCATGTGGCGGAATGTTTTGAATGTCTGGATAACCTTTCTCGCCAGATCAAGCGCGCTTTGTCCCTGTGTTCCGGTCCGTAGTAAAATGGCCAGAAGTTCACTATTGGTGAGGTGCTTTTCTCCGTATTTAAATAACTTTTCTCTCGGCCGTTCGTCATTGGGCCATTCA
>JAGQKQ010000286.1 GCA_020430005.1 Candidatus Omnitrophota bacterium | reverse complement strand
ATTTTGATTCAGCTTCTAAACAGGCTTGTGCATACGGAGTGGTTTCATTTGCGCGACCAACATTTTTTCCACTTGTAATTAAATTTTCATTACTTCGTTCTTTTTCTCCATCAGCACCAAATTTAATTGTAATTAAACCCGATGATTCATCATCGGCTCCTTCAACTGAAATTTCCCAATATTTAATTTTCCCTCGCGATCCTTTATCATATAATTTTTTAAATTTTTTTTCTAACATGTGTACAATATACTAATTCCTTTCGTTAACAGCAAGTCCATATTAAAAAAGCCCATACGGGCTTTGATTATAAATTTTGCGCTTCATTGGTCAAAGCTGTTGACAGATCTGCTAGCACTTTGGCGTGCAACAACATAAGATCTTTTCTTTGTTGTTTTTCGATTTCATCAAATTTTTCTTTTGTCAGCAACATGCCTCGATGCTCGCAAGCACTGCGAAGAGCATTTAACTCTTCGGTTACAAAATCACGTTTTCTTGTCCACAATCCACGAACCCAAGAAAAAATTGAATTTGTAGTTGTGTCTTTTTTTAAATCGAGCGGTGCTCGATAAACCCAAGTCGTCATAAATACTCCATTGGCTGTGTGTTATAATCTTATGCCAGATTTTGGTTAAAAAAACGGGGGCGACCTGTAACCTGTGCCGCCCCCAAAATATCGAAGGGGATTCGAACCCCTAACAAGTTATTTAACACATAACTGCTCTGCCAATTGAGCTATTGATATAGAAGAGCCTCTTTTATCACGCTATTTACGTTAACGTAAGCCTTCATGCTTTACCTATTAAGCTACGAGATCGTATAAGTGCGGAGTTTTACAGATCTCCGCAAACTGGGGCATAGTTTGGAAAATTAACGGGAATCCTCCAACCGTCCGTCCACCACTCGCTATTAAGGTCAGCGAGAACCCGCCCGCGTGGCCAAAGCCAGCGAGGACACCACCTGTTTTTTCAAAAACAGGAAACTTGTGATCCCGACCGGAATCGAACCGGCATGATGAAGTTAAATTGTGTAAATTAGCTTTAAAAGTTTAGTAGGATTCTGTAGAATAATCGTACGGACAAAAACATAATCGTAAATTATGTTGAGCATAATCTTAGCTCTTCATAATTTCAACGTGATCATGAACGTAAGCGTATTTGTCCGAATATGATTAATTAATTATTATCGTTGTAACCAAGAATGTAGTTTAACAACACTTCGCCCACGTGTTTTTGCTCGACTTCGCCACGATTTGCCAACGTAGTTGCAGCTTGAATAGCCATCAATGTTTCATCCAGACGTGACAAAATTGCCGATTGCTGGGCCGGCGTGTACATACCAGCATAACGTGTTGTGGTTTTGAAACCAACCTTTTTATCCAAAAACTCACGAACGTTCTTTTCTGTTTTTCCGCCGTCTTTGCCGGTAGTAGTTTCCGTTGTAAACGAAGTTGGTACTTTATCCGTTACATCCGCAACCTGCTGATGCTTGGTGACTAGAATGTTTCGTCCAGATTGATCATCGGGAATCCAGTCGTGTGACTGGTCTAGAACGGGAATTTTTCCAAAGAGTTCACGCAATTCGCGCACTCTTTTTTCCAAATCCATTAAGGTTACGGCACCAAATTTTCCAATAACCTTACCACCGATTACCAGTTCGGCGGTTACATCGGAAACCATGTTGCCTTCATTTTTCGTCACCTCGGTATCAATGGCTTGTGCAATGATTGGCACAATCCACTTAAACTCTTCGTCTACGGTATATTGGACTTCTTTGATTTCCGCTGGTTTTACAGCACGTTCGGCGTCAGTCCACTCCGTTTGTATACGAATACCTTCGTATCTTGCACGTTTAGAAAAAGCATCGGTTAAGTCTTTAACAACTGCCGAACTTTTATTTTTCGTGTCTTTGAGCACCGCAAGAATTTGGTGCATAAATACATACCCTGGTTTTGAGTTTGCCATGTTAAATTACTCTTTTAGTGTAATGATTAAGAAGTTACAGTATCTTGTTCAACCACAGAAATCTTATTGCGAGGATCTCCACCATCGCCATTAGCATTAATGTAGTTTAATAATTCGTTCGTATTGATGTAGGTTCCCGGATTTTCTTTGAGCATAGAAGCTAATCTACGCATTCTTTCCGTTAAACCCTTTTTGGTGACGTCAATTTCTGGAACGTCAACTTTGATTTTCGGTCTTGCCATGTTTATTTATCCTTTACATTAAAAACAGACTTATCCATTTCTTCTAA
>JAGQKQ010000285.1 GCA_020430005.1 Candidatus Omnitrophota bacterium | reverse complement strand
TCCTCGCAAAATTAAACGCGAAAGCTTTGTCAGAAAACCAACACCAATGTGTTGTTGAAGTGTTAGAAATATACTAAAGAATTAATACTTTGTCAAGCACTTTTATTTAATAAATTTCAAAAAAACTTCAATTCCCCAAAAAGGCGCAAAACGGGGCTATTTCAACAGGTTAAACAGATTCCGGCCCAGGACTTTTTCCCGGTCCTGAGGCCCAATTTTGGCCTCTTCCAGCACCTTTTGGGCGGCCTGAAAATCCTGGTTGGCCGGGAAATCGCTGCCAAACACAATATGGTCTAAATCGGTCATTTCCAGGGCACATAATAAGGAGGCCGCTGACCTGGAACCGCTGGTATCAAAGTACAAATTCTTGAAATACTCACTCGGGTCTTTCTGGATATCCTTCACAAATTCCCGTTTTCGCAGCATCCGATAAGTGGTATCAAACCGCTCTTTCACCAAAGGGAGCACTCCCCCATAATGAGCAAAAATAAACTTCACATCTGGAAATTTTAGAAAAACCCCTTCCATCATCATCTTCCCAAGACACATGGACACATCTAAAACATATTCGAGAACCGGTGTCAATAAGGGATCTTTAACACGATCCTCTCCGATGGGCTTCATAATCTGCGCGTGCACATGAATCGGCATCTTGTGTTTCTGCGCGAATTCATACACCGGGAAAAAACGCTCGTCGTCTAGATAAATTCCATCATAGCTTGAGGCTAACGATAACACCCGTAAATTTAAATCTTGAATATTCTTAAGCACATCGGCAAATGTTTCCGGTGCGTCCGGCGGAAGAATTCCCGCACCGATAAAACGATCTCCGTACTCAGCAATCATTGCAGCCAAATCTTTATTATAAGTATTGCAGACCTTTTGCCAACCACCCATATTCAGATGCGCATCGCTCGTCGGATAAAGCAATAAAGCTTTTTCAATATTGTTCTGGTCCATTAAAGTCAGCTGTTTATCCGCATCAGACCAGTTCACTTTAAAGAACATTGTGTTCTGCGCAATAGACGGCGGCATGTAATGACTATGGGCATCTATAATCATGGTCAAATAAGGCGCTTTCCGCTAATGTAAAAATTCGTCGATAAACGATTTTTACATCATTTTGTTGTCTCTAAGAATTTTTTCCGCTTCGGCGAGAGATTTTTTTAAATCTTCCAAGAGGTTAATATTGATTGAAACCCCTTTCGCTGTGGGCACCATGTCATCCGTTCCCTGGGTCATTGTCCACGTTCTAATGTCAATGAGATCATTGCCTTTGTACTCACGGATACCGACACGGATTTCCTGAAACTTGTTTTTCTTAAACGTTGCTATTGTCTTATCCACGGCTTTTTACCTCCTTTCTTTGTGGTCTGTTCTCAGTGGCCCGCAGTCTGATTTCGATCAGAGACCACAGAACACAGATTACTTTGCTAATTGTTGCTTAAAATCTATCGTTGGCCTCGTCCAGGGCGTTTGTTGATTGATGACGGCTAATTCTAACGGACAAGCATTCGCCGGCACACTTAACGCGTACATCACCATGTCCACAACCGTTTCAGGACTCATTAAACGTTCTTTTTGTTTTTCCGTAATATCCTTTAACGAACTGGTTAATTGAGAATCTGTCACGCCAGGTAAAAGCGTTGTCACCTTAATCCCATAATCACGCATCGACCAAAACAACCCTTTTAAAAATTTACGCAGACCATGTTTAAGGGAACTATAAACCAGAAAATCCCGCGGGATCGGATCGACCAACGTCGAACCGGAAACAGAATTAATAATCGCTCCGCTTTTACGTTCAATCATATCATTAATGACTAATCGAATAAGACGTACATACCCCAGATAGTTGGTATGCACCAGCTTTTCAAACTCTTCAAAGGGTTGCTCGTTAAAAGCGTACTGACTAGTGACCCCTGCATTGTTCACAAGAATATCTACCGGCCCCAGCTCCTTTTTGGTGACATTCACCAAATTCTCCAAGTCCTCCATCTTACCGACATCGCAGGCTAAACCAATCACCTTGGCTCCTGTTTTATCAGCAATTTCCTTAGCGGTTTGTTCAATATCTTCCTTTGTTCTGGCCGCAATTACCACATTAATACCATTCTCAGCGAAACGTTCTGCAATAGCCCGCCCGATTCCTTTACTGGCCCCGGTAATAATGGCACTCTTTCCTTTTAAATCATTCATGGAATACTCCTAATCTACTTTATTTACTATTATTGCTAAAAATAAGTCTTTTTATAGATATATTAACTAATAGTATTAATATACCT
>JAGQKQ010000284.1 GCA_020430005.1 Candidatus Omnitrophota bacterium | reverse complement strand
ATCCGACATCACCACATAATAAGCGGTCCATCGGCCGGATGGATTCCATATCTTTTTTAACTTCTTGCATCGCGACCAATTGATCCGGCGTTTCTTCAAAAGGAAATCCGTCTTCAAATTCTTTCTGCCATTTGACATCCTGCGCAAAAGGGTATCCCTTCAAACTGGCCCGCATAGCCTGTGTATGCAACAATTCTCCGGCCAACTGCTGAATGCGCTTTTGAATTTTCTGTTTAACACGCTTCCATTCTTTACTGCCCAATTTATAAAGCCTGGGCGGCCGTTTATTAAAGCTGACATATTTCTGTACAAGGCGGATATCATGTTTGGGCACATAGAGACGATCCCCTCCCTCATATTCAATCATAAGATGCTTGAGTTTTTTATCATCAATATCAAACTCTTTGACACCGAGATAGCGTCCGATCCCATGATAATTATGGACAACAAAGTCGCCTTCATTTAAATCCACAAAATTGGTTAATGGAATGTCCTCGGAAAAAACATCTTTGCCGGATCGTTTATTGGGGAGAATAATGACAATCTTGTGCTTCCAGATTGATTTCCCGTTCTTGATATTTACACTGGCAATCGCTTTGATTTTATCATCATCAATATCAATACGAACAGGATGTTCAAAATCGGTGGGATAAATATCAAGGATGCCGCCGCGGTGGCTGAATTCCCCCGGTTGGCAGGACTTGTGGACTTTCTGATAACGTAAAGCGACGAGGTTATTAAGAAGGTTATCTAGCTCTATCTTTTGATCAACAAATAATTCAATGGACTGAAACACACTGTTAAGACTTTCGTTTATCCCAGGCCAGAACTAACGGTGAAGCAATAAAAATGGTTGAATAGGTTCCCAACACAAATCCGATTAAAAGACATAATGCAAACGTGTTTAAAACTTCACCACCTTTAAGATATAGCGTCACAACAACAAGCAATGTTGTCAAAGTTGTCAAAATTGTCCGGCCCAGTGTCTGGTTAACACTTAAATTAATAACATCTTTAAGATCATACCGGTTCCGCTTCTGTATATTTTCACGGACACGGTCATAAATGATTATCGTATCATTAATAGAATACCCGGCGATGGTTAAAAGCGCAGTCACAACTAATAAATCGATTTGCCGTCCCAAAAAGACCACTAACCCCAAGGTGACAAAAACGTCATGAAGCAGGGCAATAACTCCGGCGGTCGCAAAATCAAAATGTTTAAAACGGAAGCCAACAAACAATAAAATTCCACCAAGAGCACAAATAATGGCCAGTAAGGCCGCCTTCCGCAAAGCCTTTCCAACAATAGGGCCGACCTTCTCGATACGAAGAACCTCATAGGCTCCTTCTGAATATTTTGCATTCAGGGCCTGCTGGACCTGATTAAAAGTGTCATCCGCTGTGCGGATAATCACGTTTCCGGGATATTGCTCAAACTGCTGAATAATCGCGTCGCCCAATCCAATTCCTTTTAACACGTCCCGCAATTCATCCGACGTAATCGGCGGCGTGAACTTGTATTCCTGAATTTGTCCGCCGGCAAAATCGATTCCATAAGCGTCATCTTTTTTCTGAATAATTGCTACCGCACTGCCGATTACCAAAATACCCGAAATCACAAAACAAATATAACGTTTGGAAACAAAATCAAAATTGACATTCGTCAATAACCGCATCATCGGCAGTGACTTTAATGTTTTTAAAGTCACCAATACCTGAAAGAGCGTCTTTGTAACATACAGCGCAGAGAATAAACTACACAACAAACCTAAAGAGAGCGTTATGGCAAATCCTTTAATCGGTCCTGAACCGAACTGGAACAGCATAAATGCGGCAATAAGCGTGGTCACATTGGAATCCACGATAGCCTTTAACGCCTTGCTGAATCCGCTGTTAATCGCCCCCTGAAGCGGAGCATTGTTATCCAACTCCTCGCGGATACGCTCGTTAATCAAAACATTCGCGTCTACCGCCATCCCCAGCGTTAAAATAATACCGGCAATACCGGGCAAGGTTAACGTTAGCGGAGAACCCGGTGACATCGCATTAAGGAAGCCCATAGAACCGACAATTAATAATAAATTTATGGCTAAAGAAATGCTGGAAACAACACCGGCGGTAAGATAATAAACGGCCATAAAAATAAAAAGGAGAATCCCTCCGATAAGCGTGGCTTTAATCCCCGCCTCAATAGAATCCTTTCCTAAAAGAGGTCCGATTGTGCGCTCCTCTTCAACATGCATATCTGTTGGCAAAGCACCAGAACGCAACGCCCGCGCCAGTAATGACGCCTCCTCCA
>JAGQKQ010000283.1 GCA_020430005.1 Candidatus Omnitrophota bacterium | reverse complement strand
ACTCATGTGGATGAGTCCAAGGTGAAGGCGGCCTATAAAGAAGGGGTTTTAGAAATTACCGTTCCTAAAACCGAACCGCCGAAACAAAAATGGATTGAAATTACATAAAATACGGTTGCTGGTTGCTCGGGACTCGTTGCTCGCAAAATCGAGCGACGAGCGACCAGCGACTTCTTCTGAGAAGTCGCATGTTTGCGGAACTCGCTCGGTGAGCATGCAGCTTGAACAATAAAATTTCAAGCATCAAGAATCAAGTATCCAGTATCCAGTATCCAGCATCCAGCATCTAGTATCATTAAAGGGGAACAATTTCATGGACTTCAACAAATTTACACATAAGAATCAGGAAACGTTGCAACGGGCGGTGTCTTTAGCTACGGAGCTGGGACATCAACAGTTGGATAGTACGCATATCACGTATGCTTTTCTTAAAGATGAGAATGGAATTATTGTATCTTTATTAGACCGTTTCAATGTTTCTGCTGAGGAAGTTTTATCAGAACTTGAAAAAGATTTGGAAAAGAAGCCGAGTGTGGAAGGTTCTTCTGCCCAGCCGCATTTATCGCAAGAATTAGCTAAGATTTTAAAAGACGCGCAAAAGATGGCGGCGTCGATGAAAGATGAATATGTCGCGCAGGAACATGTGTTTTTAGCTTTATATAAAGAGGAACAGACAATCCTCCATAAAGTTTTAAAACAACACGGCGTTACCGAAGATAGTATTAAAAAAATTATACAAGACATCCGGGGAGGACAAAAAGTGACAGATATGAATCCAGAAGACAAATATCAAGCCTTGGAAAAATACGGGCGTGATTTAACAAAATATGCCGAGGAAGGAAAGCTCGATCCGGTCATCGGACGCGACGAAGAAATCCGCCGTGTTATTCAGGTTTTGTCCCGCCGGACAAAAAATAATCCTGTTTTAATCGGGGAGCCGGGGGTTGGAAAAACGGCTATTGCCGAAGGGTTAGCCCAACGGATTAATTCCGGTGATGTCCCGGAAGGTTTAAAGAATAAAAAAGTCATTGCTTTGGACATGGGCGCGTTGTTAGCCGGTGCAAAATTCCGCGGAGATTTTGAAGACCGTTTAAAGGCCGTTTTAAAAGAAGTGGAATCTAAAGCCGGACAGATTGTGCTTTTTATTGACGAGTTGCATACCATTGTGGGAACAGGTAAGGCCGAAGGCTCGATTGACGCGTCGAATATGTTAAAACCCGCGTTGGCTCGCGGAATGCTGCGTTGTATCGGGGCCACGACATTGGATGAATACCGTAAATATATTGAAAAAGATGCGGCTTTGGAACGCCGCTTTCAGCCGGTCATGGTGAATCAACCTTCTGTTGAAGATACAATCGCCATTTTGCGCGGCTTAAAAGAACGGTATGAAATCCATCACGGGGTTCGTATTCAAGACTCGGCGATTATTGCCGCATCGACATTGTCGGATCGGTATATCACGGAACGTTTTTTACCGGATAAAGCCATTGATTTGATCGACGAGGCTGCTTCACGTCTGCGTATTGAAATTGATAGTATGCCGCAGGAACTGGATGTGAACGAACGTCGTATCCGACAATTGGAAATTGAACGACAGGCCTTGAAAAAGGAAAAAGATGAGGCCTCTAAAGAACGCTTGAAAAAACTGGATGAAGAACTGCAGGCGTTGAAAGAAGAGAATAAGAAATTGCGTTTGCGTTGGGAAGGTGAAAAATCGGTGATTGAAAAGATTCGGAAAATCAAAACCGATATTGAGCAGTTAAAAATTCAGTCCGAACAATATGAAAAGGAAGGGAATTTAGACAAGGTTGCCCAAATCCGTTATGGTAGTCTGGTTGAATTGCAGAAAGACCTGGAAAAGCAGAATGCCGAGCTTCGGCGTGTTCAGGAAAAGGGATCGCTTTTAAAAGAAGAGGTTGATGATCAGGATATCGCCGAGGTAGTGGCGAAGTGGACAAAGATTCCGCTATCCAAATTGATGGAAGGCGAAACTGAAAAACTTGTGCATGTGGAAGCCAGTTTAAAGAAACGGGTTGTTGGGCAGGATGAAGCGATTGATTTAATTGCGGACTGTATCCGCCGCTCACGGACCGGTCTTAACGATCCCAATCGTCCGTCCGGCTCATTTATCTTTGTTGGGCCCACCGGTGTTGGAAAAACGGAGTTAGCCAAATCATTAGCGGAATTTTTATTCGATGATGAAAATGCGATGATCCGTATCGACATGAGTGAGTATATGGAAAAACACGCTGTTTCACGATTGATCGGAGCGCCCCCCGGATATGTGGGTTACGATGAAGGGGGCCAGCTTACAGAACAG
>JAGQKQ010000282.1 GCA_020430005.1 Candidatus Omnitrophota bacterium | reverse complement strand
GATAAAAGATCCCGATTGCTAAAGCGGCCAAACAGGCAAAGATATATAAGAGAAAGGATTTTGATTTCATGATGATTAGGACAATTATAGCCTCATTTTATGTAGTCGATGTAGAGTTTTTTGATTTTATTTGACGGAATGGCCAACGTTGCTTTTTGGGTATTTCTGAATTTGGCCGCAATAATACCAACCAAATCACCCTCCTTATTTAAAATGGGGCCGCCGCTGTCTCCCTCATAAAGGGTAATGTTGACTTGGATTAATTCGATTTCCCTTTTTCCCTCAATAGTTTTAAATGCCAAACGGGTTACCCGCCCTCCCGAAGCTGTATTTTTTAGAAAGGTGGAATGTCCGATGTTGATAATTTCGTCCCCTAAACGTACTTTGTTGGAATCGAAAAAGCGGATTGGAATCAGTTCGTCCGGCGGATTGATTTTGAGCAAAGCCAAGTCATCTTCAGGAGAAAGATGAAGGACTTTAGCTGCCAGAACATCTCCGCTATCTAGACGCACCGCGATTTTTTGGGCAAATTTGACGGTATGTAAATTTGTGACAATAAGACCGTCTTTGCTGATAATAACGCCGGCACCTGTACGGTCGTGTCGTCCTACCAGTTTTTGACGGGCGATAAGCAGTTTTCCTGTCTGCGGGTTAATAGCCGCAGAGGATTTTGGATTTTGAAAGACATTCGTTATTCTCGCCGTAATATCAACCATAGATTTCTTTGAATGAAGAACAGATTCCAAAACAGAAGTCTGGGTATAGCCATTTTCACAAAGGCTTAAAGTTAATAAAACGAAGATCAGATGTTTAATGTTCATGAAAAATATCTTTCAGAATAACCTCGGCGGCATTTTGAGCAATTAAACGGTTCCCTTCGGCGGTAGCGTGACCGAAGTTTCCGGCAAAACGGTCTGTAAAAAGATTGTTATAATCAGTGTTCTTCAGGGCTTCTTCAAAGTTTGTTTTGTTCTCAATAAAATAAAACTTTCTAAGATCGTATTCCGGGGATAGATAAGGATAGATGTCTGTCACATTTCTTAAAGGATATTGCATAAATATGGCTCTGGCATCGGATGTTAATAATATTTCAGCTACGGTCAGATAGTAAGGACGGATGACCGGATTAACACGGCCCGGTCTTAAGTCATCAGCTTTTTTATACCAGTATTTTGCTTTTTGTTGATCGCCGGTTTCTCCCCAGCAGGCGCCCATAAATTCGTAAAACCCGACTTCGGTTGTATTTTCTTCAATCAAAAATTGTAAGCCGGAAGTAATATCGGAAACACCTTTATTCTGCCGGCATAATTCCGGAAGGTAGGTGGTTAACCAGGAGTCCTGATCGTTTTTTCGGAGATGCGGGATCATAATCGTACTCACGAATTCCTTGGTCTTATTTTGGGCCATTAAAGTTTCCGCCAGTGTTTGCGAAATTTTATGGGCAGGGATGGTGTTTTGTTGGGTGCTTTTGAGCTGTTTTAGAATCAGTTCCGCCTCGGAAAAATTTTGTTCCTGGATCAGTTTTTGAGAATAAATATAGGCTTTCAGAATATTGGAATTCTTGGGAGAGTGTTCTGTTTTTCCAGCCGTTGTTTTTTCTTCCAGAGAAGATGCTTCTTGTAATGGGGGCACTGCTTGTATATTCTTCCGATTCTTCAAACTCTGTACGAACCATTTGCCGAGTTTATAGACACGCATCTCCAGTAAAAAACGGAAGGGCGATGATTTTCGTGTCATTTCGTCCAAGGGGATCAGCTGATTACGATCGTTGATGCCCATCATGACAATTACGATATGGGGCTGATATTCTTTCATCCATGCCGGAAGATTCGCCGCAATGTGACTGGAGCCGATGCCGGGGATGCCTTTGTTGATAACTTTGAACTGCCGTTTGGAACGGCTGTTTAAAATCCGTTCCAGTTGACTGGGGTATGAATTTTCTCCACCCAAAGCGGTTGTGGATTCGCCTACGCATAAAATACGGTAAGTGTCTTGTGAAGAAAAGACGCTTTTATTTTTCTGCGTTTGTGTGGTCAGAAATATCCAGCCTGCAGCCCGCAAAGTCAGCTCGAGCAGGACAACAGTAATAAAAATGAAAAGGAAACAGCTTTTTAAAATCGCAAGCGGTTTTATATTGTTCATGAACAATTTTTTAAACGGGTTTGAATTCAAAAAAGGATTTAACAACACAATTATATCCGATCTCCCGGTTTAAATGGAGTTTTTCTTTTTTTATCTCTCTGTAAAGGAGCGGTATATGGATTGAAAAAGTATTAACAGTTGTTGTTTTTATGCTTGAAAATGATAAACTACAAGTAGTTGGTATATATAATAT
>JAGQKQ010000281.1 GCA_020430005.1 Candidatus Omnitrophota bacterium | reverse complement strand
ATTAAAACAATTAGCCGGTCCGCAAAATCGAATAACGGCCATCGGTGATCCTAATCAGGCAATTTATGGATTCCGCGGATCGGATGTGCGCTTTTTTGAAACATTCACAGAAGATTTTTCGCCAAGTGAAGTTTTCCATTTGTCTGATAATTACCGTTCAGCCAAGAATCTTTTGTCGGCTTCCGGACAGGTGATGTCCGCCGGAGGTAATGCTAGCATTTTCGAATTAACGGCCAATATTTATGCACAAGGCCGGTTAATCATTCATGCTGTGCCGACGGAAAAAGCTGAGGCCGAGTATGTCGTTCATCAGATTGAAAAGCTTGTCGGTGGAACCAGTATGTTTTCACAGGACACCGGCCGGGTTGAAACAGAAGAAGAGGGGGAGCGGACATTCGGTGACATTGCAATCTTGTATCGTCTGAACAGTCAGCGTTATGCTTTACAAAAAGCGTTAGACCGCAGCGGTATTCCGTATAATGTCACCGTGAAGAAAACCGATTCATCACTGGAAGAGGACTGGCAGGGGCAGTATTCCAAGGCGGATGAAGGTGCTGTTGTCGACTCGGAAAAAGTCTCGCTCATGACATTGCATGCATCGAAAGGTTTGGAGTTTCCAGTGGTGTTTATCGTTGGCTGCGAAAACCGGTTACTGCCATTAAATGTGGGTGGTATGATGTCTGACATTGAGGAAGAACGGCGGCTGTTTTACGTGGGGATGACCCGGGCTAAAGAACGGCTGTATATAATACGCGCCAAACAGCGGATATTGTACGGTCAAAAGGCTCAGCATGACCCGTCACCATTTCTGGCGGATATTGAAGAAGGGCTCAAAGAATACGAAAAGATTGTCAGCATGTCAAAATCCAGAAAGAAATCAGATTTGCAGTTTGATTTGTTTCAATAGATAGAATTTCATATTTTTTTTTATCATTCTGCAATTAACCGCATAATTCTACCAATCTGTCCACCACCGCCTTTATGTAATTCAGATATCAATTCGGGTGCAGACCAGCCTGACTCTGTAAACTCAACAACAACCCAAATAATCTCGTTATTCCAGTGAAATTTTTGTTCAAAATCTATTGGCCTTATTCCTCCAAGCAGATTACGCATACTCCAAGAGCCTCCATGCTGAAATTTAACCTTAAATCGACGTGGTCCTAATCGTTCGGTTTGCAAGATTTTATCTTGATCTAAAAGGATAATTCCACGTGGTACCCTTAGTATGCCATCTTTGATTACTGCTTGGTAAGAAGACATGACTTTATTGTAGTTCATGCTTAATGCCCTTATAATGGCCATTCTTACATCTTCTGTAGTGGGGTCTGAAACATATTCAATGTTGCTAAAATCGCCTTGTGGAGAAGGTTTTATTTTTTTTTCAGAGCTTGTTAAAATTATATCTTCTGTAATTGGACGGTATTTTGCTTTGGGATCATATTCAGCTATAGCTTTGGCACGCTGTTGTGCTTGTGCTAATAAATCCGTCATTTTTCTGCCAGTCAAATGTTGTACGGTTTCGTTTATTACAGGTTGTGAATTGACTAATCGAAAATGAATCACAGCAAAGGGAAATTCCTGGGATTCCTCAATGGCCGGTGTTGTTTTTGTATCTTCTTCAATTTTTCTGCAATCAGTGTGTTCGCCAAATGACCAGCTTTTCTTTTTAAAAGGATATGAAGTGCTATAAGGTATAACAAAATTTTCGATATATATTGATAATAAAACTTCATCTGGAGGGGTATCATATTTTTTGATAAATTGTTCAACAACAATAGGTATAATTTCATTATGTATTAATTGTCCAAGTTCACCGTCAATGCTGACTGTACGATCTGCGTAATCCGACAGGACTACGCCGATATTGACCCCCAAAATGGCGGTTTCACGCTCTTCTTCTGTTAGGGTAAGAATATCATAAGAAGGATCAAGTTGATTATATCGATCATGTCCATAAAGAAATCTGGCGTATGTTGGTTTGATCTTAATTAATTGTGGATAGTATTTATTCGAGTTATGGTAATTATTCGGATGGGAGTCAGGGTTGGGGCCGAGATCAGACCAGAAGAGGCGATAACTGGAGGTTTCAGCAATCAATTCTACTAGATTATGAATTTTTCGATTATGCGTTGTACGATCAGAAATTTCTTTAGAGTTTTGGTTAGCATCTGTGTTGGTACGAATATTTATCGAACGTTGAGCCATTTGTTCGTTATTCTTTTTGGCTGAGATTCTACTCTGAGGAACTGATTCACATGCTGATGTAAAGAAGATCAAAGAGACAAACAAGAAAATGGTTGATAGAAATTTATAAGATTTTTGAAGAATCATTAAGATTTTTAGTT
>JAGQKQ010000280.1 GCA_020430005.1 Candidatus Omnitrophota bacterium | reverse complement strand
AAAACTTGGTGTTCTGCCGGCAAAGAAGTCCGGTCTTATTGTCCGGGCCGCTGATGAAGTGATTAAGGGAAAACTTAATGATCATTTCCCACTGGTTGTGTGGCAAACCGGAAGTGGAACACAAAGCAATATGAATGCCAATGAAGTTATCTCGAACCGTGCTATTGAGCTTGCGGGAGGAAAAAAAGGCAGCAAAACACCAATCCATCCCAATGATGATGTCAATAAAAGTCAATCTTCAAACGATGTCTTTCCAACAGCCATGCATATTGCCGCGGCCGAACAAGTCAATGCCGTCTTAATTCCGGCCCTAAAGACGTTGAGGGACGAACTCAATTCAAAGGCCAAAACATTTAAAAGCACCATTAAAATCGGGCGGACCCATTTAATGGATGCGACTCCACTTACCTTGGGGAATGAGTTTTCCGGATATACCAAACAGCTGGACAATGGTCTCAAGCGGATTCAAAACGCATTGCCGCGTTTATATGAACTTGCTTTAGGTGGAACGGCCGTTGGAACTGGGCTAAATACCCCGCCTGAGTTTGATAAAAAGGTTGCTCTGCAAATCAAAAAGGAAACAGGACTGCCGTTTACAACAGCGCCGAACAAATTTGAAGCCCTGGCCGCGCATGATTCGATTGTGGAATTCAGCGGAGTTTTAAAAACAATCGCTGTATCCTTGATGAAAATCGCTAATGATATCCGGTGGTTGGGATCAGGGCCGCGTTCCGGTATTTCGGAAATTATTCTTCCGGCTAATGAGCCGGGCAGTTCTATCATGCCGGGAAAAGTTAACCCAACGCAGTGTGAAGCCATGACAATGGTTTGCGCTCAAGTTATGGGAAATGACACAACAATTAACATTGCGGGCGCTAGCGGTAATTTTGAATTAAACGTATTTAAACCTGTCCTAATTTATAATCTGCTGCAATCAATTCGTTTACTTAGTGACGCATCAGTAAGTTTTTCGAAGAATTGTGTTAAGGGAATACAAGCGAACAGCAGCAACATTACCAAACATCTTAACAATTCTTTAATGTTGGTAACAGCTCTTAATCCGTATATCGGCTATGATAATGCGGCCAAGGTGGCGAAAAAAGCCTATCAGGAAAATACCACACTTAAGGAAGCCTGCGTAAAATTAGGTTTTTTAACAGAAGCACAGTTTGATCAATATGTTCAGCCTAAAAATATGATCAAACCAAATGTTAAAAAGAAAAAATGATAAGACGTTTTTACCTCTTTCTTTTTCTAACGGCGCAGATCCTTTATCTCTCCGGTTGTACGCCGCCAAATATAAATAATCAAGGCCTGACTTTATCTCCACAGGAAACCTATTTCGGAGAAGTTATTTCTGAGCCGATTATTGCTTCATCATCCATTAATACCATTCATTGGAACATAATCTTTCCGGAAGACCACCGGCTTCTTATTGATGCTAAACCATATATACGAATCTTTAATCGTCCGGATCAGGATATTTTAAAAATATCTCTTACGGCAACAGAGGGTTCTTTCGCGTGTAATCAGGAAATTAAGGGTGAGGAGGTTTGGGCGGAAATCGGTCTGTTTTATTGTAAAGACGGAAAAGAAGGTTTATGTTTAATGCAGAACGTCTTATATACCATTAAGATCGATAAAGCTCTACCGCCGGCCGACTTGAATTTATATTACCAAGTACCCCTGGAATAAAAGATAAAGCTTGACGTCCGCCGGATTTGCTTTTATTCTAGTAGAAATCAATTAAGGAAAAGTCATGGTAAAGAAAAAAATAGAGGAACGCCGTCACACCGAACGTGCCAAACACGTTTTAAGTATTCAATACCGCCTTAACACCAGTAAACGCAAATCCACCGATAAATCATGGCATCTTTCGACTACTCAAGATATGAGCGCAGGAGGTTTATCCTTTCTTACCGATCAGGATTTTATTACGGGTGATATTCTTGATGTTAAAGTTGTGATGTCCGGAGTTCTGGACATTTATAAAGGCAAGGGAGAAATTGTCCGGGTCATGAAAAAACGTACCGGAGCAAATTCTCTTATCGGCATTCAATACCTGATGGACAATGGACAAAAACGCGCCGCCAAACGTTACGCTCCGTTCACAACAAAAAAAGCATCCCGACGATCCGCGAAACGCATTTAAAAATTCCTTTAAAATTATTCTTTAAACTCAGAGACAAGAGTCGCGATGGATTCTTTGGCATCTCCAAAGAGCATGCGGGTATTATCGTAGAAGAAGAGTTCATTTTGAACACCGGCAAAACCTGTATTCATTGAACGTTTTAAAACAAAAACGGTTTTGGCCTTATCAACGTTAATAATCGGCATACCATAAATCGGACTACCTTCATCATG
>JAGQKQ010000027.1 GCA_020430005.1 Candidatus Omnitrophota bacterium | reverse complement strand
GGCAAAAGGCCAGGGAAAAGGTTTTAAATCAGTACCTATGGTCGCATAATGTTCAGAGAGTGTTAAATATTTATGAATCGGTAAGTAGTAAATGATAAATGGGATCGCTGTTGTCATTCCTGGGCAAAAACTTCTAGTTTTTGCTTGAGAATCCATTATTATTCCTGGATCCCTGCTTTCGCAGGGATGACAATTTGAAAAACAGGAGATCAAATGAAAATTTTAAAAGACCTTCAGCAAAAAGCGTACTGTTATTATGAAAAAAAGGATCAGAAAAGTGTTTTACGGGTCCTTTTAGCCGATGGAACTTCCGCTAATGTGTTATATCGTATGGCGCGGTTTTTTATTCAGTGTCATTTGGGAATTATCGGATGGTTTCTATTGGATGTGAACAAATTTCTTAATGGATGCGTTATCGGGCGAGGGGTTGAATTTGATGAAGGGCTTGTCTTTATGCACCCGGTGGGTGTTGTTATCAATGGCGGTGTTAAGGGCGGAAAGAATATTGTTATTGAAAGCGGTGTGGTGATCGGCGCGGCCAAAAACGGTTTGCCGGTGCAAGTGCCGGTATTAGGAAATGATGTGTTTATCGGCAGTGGAGCCAAAATTCTTGGAGGAATTACTGTCGGGAATAATGTCAAGATCGGGGCCAATGCCGTTGTTGTTAAAAATGTTCCGGATAACGCCACAGTCGTTGGAATTCCGGGACGGGTTGTTCAGGTGGATGAAGAGTAATGATTATTTTAAAAATAATTTTCTGGTTGGCGGTTTTTTTATTGGGGTACAGTTATGTTGTGTATCCTATAATTCTTATTCTAATCGACAAATTATTTAAATCGAAACAGTTTAGGTTATCAGACGATCTGCCGGGTGTTTCGATTATTATTGCCGCTTATAATGAAGAAAAGGTCATTCAGGCCCGGATTGAAAACTGCCTTGGCTTGGATTATCCGAAAGATAAGCTGGAGATTATTATCGCGTCAGATGGTTCTGATGATCGAACGAATGATATTGTCCGGCCGTTTGCCGCGCAGGGCGTTGTTCTTTATGATTATCAACAGCGCCGGGGAAAGGTTAATGTTCTCAACGAAACAATACCGAAAGCAAAGTATGACATTGTTCTGTTTAGCGATGCGAATACAATGTTTAAGGTCGATGCGGTAAAAAAACTGGTGCGTTATTTCGGGGATGAGAAGGTGGCCTGTGTTGTGGGAGCGTTGGAGTTTGTCAGTGCGGATGGCAGTAGGACCGGAGAACTCGAAGGGTTTTATTGGCGTTATGAAACCATGATGAAAAAACGGGAAGGGCGAAGGGGATCTTTGTTGGGAGCCAACGGAGCGATTTATGCCTTGCGAAAAGAGTTATATGAACACTGCCCGGCTGATACGATTGTGGAAGATTTCTTTATTCCCATGCGCCTTTTGAATAAAGGGTATTATGTCGTTTATGAACCGCGGGCTAATGCTATTGAGGAAGCCGCGCATAAGATTGTGCATGAAAAGCAGAGACGGATCAGGATCGGCGCCGGAGATTTTCAGGCGCTTTTTCGTTTAGGACCCATGCTAAATCCATTCAAAGGGTTTTCGGCGTTTGCATTCTGGTCGCATAAAGTATTGCGTTGGTTCGCGCCGTTTTTTCTAATCATCGCTTTTATTCTTAATGGGCTTCTTCTCGGAGAGGCCTATTATAAAGTTTGGTTTGGTTTACAGATATTATTTTATATGTCGGCGTTAATTGGACAAATATTAAGCTGGGCGGATCACAACGTAAAGTTTTTTAACCTTTGTTATTATTTTGTGTCCATGAATATGGCCTTGTTTCTTGGATTCATCCGCTTCGTCACCAATACCCAAAATGTAAAGTGGAAGAGGACGGAACGATAGGCAATATGCTTTCCATATTGCCATAAGGTCACACGTTTTAAAATTAACGCTATGTTTTAAAGCGTTAATTTTTGAGTGACCGCGGGAATTAAGCAGAAGTAAGCGCTTTAATTGAAACATTCAACCCATGTGTTCATTCGCTCAAACAGTCCTCCACCCATCGGGTGTGCGGAACTCGCTCGGTGAACACATAAGATGAATATTAATAAATATCACAAAACGAGCAACTAAAAGTTATGTTAAAAAATACTCACATCTGGATGCCGGCATATTTGAAAAGGCAATTGGGACGGTTATTTTCGAAAAGAAAAGTCGGATCCCCTATGCATATTATGTTTTCGTGTATGGATCATTATGAGCCGGATTGGAACGGGGCGGATACCGCGTTACAAACGGAACGGGTTCAACGGTGGGCAAAAGATTATCCTGTATTGGCCCGTAAACATAAAGATTTTGATGGATGTCATCCCAAACATACTTTCTTTTATCCAGCGGAATGTTATACCAAAGAACATTTGGATTTGTTAAAAGAAATTTGTGATGCCGGTTTAGGTGAAGTGGAAGTGCATCTTCATCATGATAACGATACTGAAGAAACACTCAAGGCTCAATTAGAGAAGGCGAAGAAGGATTTTAGTTCCCATGGGTTTTTGGGAAAGCGCAAGTTGTCGGACCAGGTTCGTTTTGCCTTTATTCATGGAAATTGGGCGTTGAATAATTCCCGTAAAGATGGGCGCTGGTGCGGTGTGAATAATGAAGCAAGAGTATTGCGGGAAGCCGGATGCTATGCTGATTTTACGTATCCTTCGGCACCGAGTGATACGCAGCCGGGAAAAATCAACAGCATTTACTATAATACGTCCAACGCGTGTCAACCGAAGTCACATAATAAGGGAATAGACGCAGAGGTTGGAAAATTTACGGAAGCAGATTTATTAATTGTGCAGGGACCATTAACATTGAATTGGAAAAGCCGGAGCCGGGGTATTTTTCCGCGTATTGAAAATGGCGATTTATCCGGAGCAAATCCACCAGCGCCGGAAAGGGTGGATCTTTGGGTCCGGCAGCATGTTCATGTGAAAGGGAAAGAGGATTGGATTTTTATTAAAGTGCATACACACGGCGCTCCTGAAAAAAATGCGTTTACCTTATTAGGTGACCCTATGGATGCGATGTTTTCCTATTTTGAAGAAAATTACAATGATGGCACAAATTATTGTTTACATTATGTGTGTGCACGGGAAATGTACAATATTATCAAAGCGGCTGAGGCCGGAGAACGCGGTAATCCGGGGGAATATCGTGATTATATGATTCAAAGGATGGATGTATGAAAAGAATTATAAGAGATAGTTTGATTGTCTTAGGCATTGCTTTGGCCGGAATTGTTTTTTTGAAATGTTCGCAGACAAAAAAAGGTGTTATTGTCGAGCCGACCAGTTCGGAACAGGTTTTGTTGTCAGGGTTTGAAGATCAAAAAGTCTGGGGGATATCGCCGGAAAAAGGTTTTTCGCTGAAACTGAATAAGAAATATGTAACGGAAGGTAAAACATCCTTGGAAGTTGTTTATCCAAAGGGAGACCTGCCCAGTATTAATACCCGAAAACTTGATTCCTCCTGGGGTAAGTATGAATATTTTGCCTTTGATGTGTATAATCCGCAGGATGAAACATTAAATTTTACAATCCGTTTGGACGACACAAATAAAAAACGGATTAATATTAAGTATCCGCTCCGTCCGGGATGGAATAAAGTTAAAATTCCGCCGTCTCAGATTTCTGCAAAGATTGATGCGGCGAATGTTTCGTTTGTTGTTCTGTTCCTGAACGAACCTAAAAAGAGGTATAAATTATATTTCGACAATATGCGGTTGGAAAAATCAGGACTGATTGAAGGCATAGAATATATGAAACCGCAAAGTTCTGATAAAAAGGCCGAGGCTATTCCTGTCCGCAAGGCCGTACTGTTACCGGAAGCAGCGGTTCAACCACAAGGGGAATTGGAGCTTCTCTTAGTCAAATTGAAGAAAGTTTCCGGAGATAAGCCGTTGGTTTCCGCCGGGATTCCGTTTGCGCCGGGACAACTGAAATCGGAAAAGGACTTTGTGATTCTTGACGGTAACGGAAAACCGATGGAATTGGCGGCCCGTGTTCTGGCCCGCTGGCCGCAAGATAACTCTGTCCGTTCTGTTCTGGTTCAATTCCGTTATCCTATTCAGGAAATCTATGAAAAAGCAACGTTGAAATGGGGTGAGCCGCGTAAAACAAAAGATCTGCCGATTGTCGATCCGCTTTGGGATTATCCTGAAGGATTTATTCTGTTATCCAAAGAGTGGTTGTGTCAATCCCGGGTAATTGGCGAACAGTTACCGATGGGGACGGATGCTTTTCTAAAGTATGATACAAAAATCCAAACCAACTTTGACAAAATCCGGAATATTAAATTTACCGGAAACTTAAGAAACGACGGTTATTATTCTACGCCGCATGTGTTTTATCAATTTTATGTTCGTTCTGGTGACCTTAAATATTTTCTGGAAGCCAGAAAGGAGCTTCTTTATTATCGTACCAATCATATTATATTAGAGGGAAAAGAGCGGGGACGAAGTACCGTCGACTGGAAGCCCAGGTATATCTATGTTCAGGCTATGGAGGATGATTATTTCTTGACGGGAGATCCCCGGTCATTAACGATCGCCGGATATATGGCGGAATATTTGAAGAACAAGTTGCCACCGTCCAAGGCTTTTTATCCCAAGAATTCGGATAAATTCTGGACGGAACGTCTGTATGCGTTCACTTTATTAGGGGTCACGACATATTATGAAATGACCGGAGACAAAGAATATTTAAAGTTAGCCGATGAATATATGGACAACTTGTATAAAACCCAAATGCAATGGCCGTCCAGAGGAGGGTTTATCCATAATTTATATGCTCATGATCCCGATGAAGGGGCGCGGCAGGATGAATACGGCGGGTCCCCGTTTATGACCGGATTGTTGTTAGAAGGGATTATCAAATATCATCAGTTAACCGGTAGTGAGAAGGCGGCGGATTCGATTTTCCGGGCAGCGGACTGGTTAATTAATGAAGGGTTGGCCAGTAACGGCAAGGCATTCATTTATATGACGTCCGACAAATATAAGAATTCTCCGGGCGAGCCGGACATCAGTCCGCTCATTGTGCACGCGCTGGGTTACGCTTATAAATTAAGCGGTTATCAGGAAAGTAAATATTTTGACGTCGGACAAGCCGCTTTTAATTATGCTGTTGAAAAAGCGTATGTGGGTAAGCGTAAGCATTTTAATCAAAGCCATCGCTCCAGCGGGCATTATCTGGCCTATGTATGGGATGCCGTGAAAAATGTTGATCCAAAACAACTGGAAGAGCCGCAGAAAATTACGAAGAATATTGACGGTATTTTATTGTTTGAAGGGTTTGACTATTCTACAGGTAATGTCAAAGGCGGAACGGATTCTATTCTAAAGTTGGAAAAGGATGTTGTTTATCTGAACGGAAACTCTCTGCATGTGCAAAGCCGGTATATTGGTTCTAACATGAGCGCGGGATTATCGACGGAGGGATGGGTTTTGGAAAAATATCCGTTGTTAAGTTTTGTGTATAAAATTCCAAACGGCACGCCGGTGGGAATGAGGGTTCGAACATCGTTTGATCAATGGGTCTGTTTAGGTGGAACGCCGGCTTATACGTGCGAAGGCTATCCTGTTCAAGCACCTTTTAAGTTGGAGGATGATGACCGCTGGCATGAGGTTGATATTAATGTGCGGGATATTATTAAACAAAAGCTGGCGGGCGTTCGTCAGTTAAAGGCCTTTGAGTTTAGTACATTCGGCAATGCGCAAAAAGAAGACCAGTTCTGGGTGGATGAGATTAAAATAAGGGAATAAACAGTTTAAGAAAAACGGGTAACGGTTATGTAACTCGAAACGGTGTTCGTATAACGGAATACGTTTCGAGCCGCGTAACCGAATAACGAGGTATTATTTTGAAAATGACACGCGGGGCATATATGTTTGTGCTCCTCTTAATGATTACATTTATTTTTTCGACGGGTTTTGTAGACGCCAGGGAACCGGCTACGTTGTATATATCTCCCGAAGGTAAATATACCGGTGGATGTACGGAGTTTTATCCCTGCCGGGAGATCGGGCGTGCGGCTTCATTTGCTATTCCGGGAGATGTTATTTCTGTCGCTGACGGCAATTATCCACCGTTTACCGTTGAGAATTTTCGGGGAACGCCGGATAAACCGTTAGTGATTAAAGCCGCCGGAGATAATGTTAAGGTTATGCCGGCCGATGGCGCACAATCTTCTCCAGATAATATTACCATTGTTCAATCGGATTATGTGATTCTTGACGGATTACAATCGTTTGGCGCGCCGACCGCTGCGGTCAGGCTGGATAATAGTCATTACGTGACGATTCGTAACGGTGTTTTTGGCGGTAACGGCCGGTGGGGAATTTTTACAAAACATACCAATGGTGTGACGATTGTTAATAACAAGATTTACGGCAGTCTTAAAGAACACGGAATTTATATTTCAAACAGCGGGGATAAACATATAATTTCCGGCAATACCATCTTTGATAATTCCGGTTCGGGCATTCACATTAATGGTGACCGCACCGCCGGAGATGGGCGTAATGTGACGGCTGATGGGATTATCAGTGACGTCGTGATTGAAAAAAATGTGATTTATAATAATGGAAGAAAAGGCGGGGGAGCTGTGAACATGGACGGTGTCCAGGATGCGATTATTCGTAATAATGTGATGTACGATACGCATGGTGCCGCTATTACAGCCTACCGGATTAACGGGGCAGAAGGGCCGAAGAACGTTAAGATTTATAATAACACGATTGATATGGCGGAAGATGGCAAATGGGCGTTGATTATCCGGAAAACGGCGGGGCCAGTGGTGGTGATGAATAACATTATATTCAGCCGTAATCCCAAACGAGGTATTTTTTCTATCGGTGACCGCAAAAGTATTTTTCAGCGCTTTGGTGTTTTAATCGGAAATAATGAATTAAAAGATTTTCATAGTGACCATAATTTATACGCAAAAAGCGACTACCTGGCAACGACAGATGATAATCGAACTCGTTTCGGATTATGGAAATGGCGCTGGACACAAAATGATGTCAAGTCCATCGCGGTGGATATCAATGATGTCTTTGTGGATATTCATAACCGGAATTACCGGTTGGCCTCAGGAAGCGCTGCGATTGATCAGGGAATTGCGTTAGACGATGTAAAAGAGGATGTTGCAGATGCGACACGTCCGCAGGGGGCTCGCTATGATTTAGGCGCGTATGAATATGTGCCTTAAAAGATCTCCAGTGACCCGGCAACCCTGAGACCCCCCGGGTGATTACGAAGAAATACTGGGTCTCCGGGTCACAGGGACACATTTGCTGGGTCCAGGGACACATTTGTATTGTTGCTTTGCATTTAGACAATATATATGTTATCTTAGCTCTTAAATCTCAGGGAATAAGGAAAAATAATGACAGCAGAACAAAAAAACACAATTGATCCAAAAGCGTTTCTTTATACATATTTTAAAGAAATCATTGCTGGTGTTTTGTTTTTATTTGTTTATGGGCCGACGTTCGGTTGGATGTGGGATCGTTGGAATGCCGCGAGTTCATACTATTCTCATGGCTGGTTAATTCCGATTGTTACGATTGTCCTTATCTATTTACAGAGAGACGAGCTGGTTAAGATTGAGCGCAAAGAGTCCGGTTGGGGAATTGTATTGATTGTCATCGGTCTGTTGATTCATCTGATCAGCGCGGTATTGAGGATCTATTTCACGTCGGGATTTTCTATGATGTTTGTTATTCCCGGATTGATTTTATTTTTCTGGGGAAAAGAAACATTGTCCAAAATTGCGTTTCCTGTTGCGTTTTTAGTTTTTATGATTCCGCTGCCGATGGTACTTATCACTAATATCAGTTTTAAAATGAAATTATTTGCCGCGCAGATTGCGACTTATATGTTAAACGATTTGGGTGTCCGTGCGATTCGCAGTGGAAGTACGATTTATATGAATACGTCCAGTGTTGTGGTGGATGATGTTTGCAGCGGTTTGAAATATCTAATTTCTTTAACGGCATTGGGAAGTATTTTTGCCTATTGGCTTAAAGGGTCCATGCTTAAAAGGATTTTTTTATTTTTGTGTACGTTACCGATTGCCATTATTTCCAATGTGGCGCGGATTATTTTGCTGGCGTTAATCAGTGAAATCTGGGGCACCGAATATGCTACCGGAACTATTCATGATGTGCTTGGATTTACGGTATTTGTGGTGGCTTTTGTCCTTTTATTTTTTTCCTCAAAGGTGCTGGAATGAAAAAAGTTAAGTATATTTTTATCCTTGTATTATTTATCGTTTCATGCTACTATTCATGGAAGCTTTATCTGAATGTCTACATTAAAGAAGATACCGTTAATATTCACACATTTCCCAAAGAATTCGACGGCTGGTCTTCCAAAGAGTTGACAATCACAGACAAAGAGTATGAGATTTTGGAGACAAGGAACGCCTTTGTCCGGGAGTACAGTAATGAGGCCGGACAGACCGTGTTCTTTTTTACGGTCTATTCAGAGAGTAACCGTAAAGTTTCCCATCCCCCGGAAATTTGTTATACCGGAAACGGGATGTCTGTTCTAGAAAATACAGAGGATATGATTGCGGTGGAGGGACAGGAAGTTCCTGTTCACGAATTGTTGCTGGAACACGCGAGATATCAACAGGTTGCGTATTATTGGTTTAAGGTCGGGGACACCTTCACAAACAACTACTGGAAACAACAGGCCTTAATTGTTTGGAAAAGTTTGATCGGAGAACCTGCCAGTAGTGCTCTAATCCGTATTTCCGCCACTATTAAGGATGGAAATAAAGGACAAGCCGAAAAAGCCCTAAAAGAATTCTCGCAAAGTATGGTGCCCAAGTTATTTAAGTATTTACCCTAACAGGCCACACGTACTTTCCCGAAAAAACAGCAGAACGCCGGTTGTTCCATCATGTTGTGGAATAACTCCACGAATGTTGACATATTTAGACATTTTTCCCTAAAAGTGTCTGGTATAGTCGTCAAATTTGGAAACCGTCATTTTCTGTGTTGTAAGTTATTGAAAATAATAAGGTTAAAATATTAAAAAATGTGCTGAAAATTTAAAGGTTGGCACAGTAATTGCTTTCATATAGGTAAATGGATGCCGGAAAGCGTTTTCGCAAGGAAATTGATAGAAGGAAGCATGAAATGAGACGTAAGCAACACAAGACAATTCAAAAATGGGTATTAGCGATTTTCGCGATCGGTGTTTTGGTCGGATTCGGATTTTCAGCTTCAGCCGGTTTGACAACCGTTGAAGATAGAGGCTTAGAGAGCGAAATCAGTCAGCTTTCGGGACAAGCGTCACCGCAGGAAGAGCTTTTGTATAGAAATCAACCAAAGGCAAGAGCTCCGGAACCGGCAACAATGGCACTCTTTGGGGGAGGCTTTTTGGGGATGTTAGCCGGATTTGTTCAAAGTGTTTACCGTGTCGCCAAACGAATCTTTGATATTTGTTCCGCTCTGGTAGGTTTAATTCTTTTGGCACCTGTGATGTTACTGGCCGCCTTAGCGGTAAAATTAACATCCAAAGGGCCGATTATTTACAACCAGGTCAGGGTTGGAAAAGATGGAGAGCTTTTTGATATTTATAAGTTTCGTACAATGCGTGCTGACGCAGAGAAAAATACAGGGGCTGTTTGGGCGACAAAGAATGACAGCCGGATTACGCCAATTGGAAAGTTTTTAAGAAAAAGCCGTATTGATGAGCTTCCACAATTGGTAAATGTTCTACGCGGAGAAATGAGCTTGATCGGACCGAGACCGGAACGTCCGCAGTTTGTTGACGAATTTACACAAGTTATTCCGGACTATTCTAAGCGTCTGGCGGTTAAACCGGGTATTACAGGATTAGCCCAGGTTTGGCATCGTTATGACGAAAATATCGCGGATGTCAGAAAGAAAGTAAAGTACGATCTTCTATATATTAAAAAAATGTGTTTGTGGGCAGATTTTAATATTGTATTGAGAACGTTTCGTGTTGTTTTAACAGGAGAAGGGGCCAAGTAAGGTTCTGCTGCGTTGGGTCGTAAGGTTGCGATTCCCTAATGAAATCATCGTAAGGTGTTTATATAGAAACGAAATTTTCCGAGAAAAATCGGGAGACAAAATAAATAAGTTTTATCAATTATTGGGAGAATAAGAATATGAAAAAATTAGCAGTACTAGCATTAATTATGTTTTTCGCGTGTTCAACTTCGGTTGTTTTTGCTGATCCTGGTCCTTATGCCGGTGATGTGGCAACAGACAGTTGTGAAACAGAAGCAGGTGATCCTGCGGTTAACACGCCGTGTCAAGCCGGTGGACATCCAGAAATTTATGAAACAGTTAACGGTATTTTTACAAACGCCGGTCTGGCTGATCCGGGATACACATCAAACGCGTCTTTGGATCCGAAACAAGTAACAACATCAAACAGTTACTGGACAGATTTAAGTGGTCCTGGCAAATCATCAAACTTCGCGTTTGTTTCTTTAACAGCCGGAAACAATAATACATTAGGTGTTTATCCTTTTGGTGATCCGGGATCAATCACATTTTTCCCGCCGTCACATTCAGGATTTACATTTCTAGGATCAGGAACAGAAGCCGATCCATATCCTGGAGCGGTTAATCCGTTATCTTCAGGAAACTTCGGTTTCGCTTTACATTCCGTTGATGGAACAGACGAAACATGGTTCTCTGACGCGGCATTTAACGCGGACGGTTTTGATCACATGTTAGCGTTCCATTTACCTGAACTTGAAAACGCCGTTATCTACATCGACCTTAACGGGGATGATACTTGGACAGATGGTGTTGATGAAAAAATTACGCTTTCAAAAGAAACATTTGTATTGGCGTTTGAAGACAGAAGCGTTTTTCATCCAAGTTTCGATAATGATTATAACGATTCTATTTTCTTGGTAACGCGTGTTGCTCCGGTTCCTGAACCGGCTAGTATCGCTCTTTTAGGAAGCGGTCTTGCGGCAATGGTTGGTTTCCGAAGAAAACAAAAAGCGTAAATTAACAGATATATTTTTCGATTTTCTATATTTAGGGTAGGTATAAACAATGTTTGCTAAAATTTCTAATAAAATATCCGGTATGTTGCTTGCGGCAACTTCTGTCATTTTGACAGGATGCGGCGGCGGTGGCGGCGGTGGTTCTCTGGGAAATTTATTTTCCGGAGCCGATGTTAACGCGCTGGCGGCTTTAGACGCCGGAAATAACAGCGGTGTCCCATTATTGGCGGCAACGGCTATAGAAGAAGCAAGCTTGGCAGCTGTTCATAATCCTGAACCGGCCAGTGTTTTACTGATCGGCGGCGGTGTGGCAGCAATGACTTACTTTAAAAATAAAAGCAAATTCCGGAAACGATCCTAATAAGGAATTTATTGAAAAATATCAGGCTGTCACGATAAATCAATGGGGTGAGTTAATAACTTACCCCATTTTTTTTGAACAGGGCAGGGGGGAATTCCTGTTTAGTGTTTGACACTCCTGTGAAGATATGATAAATTTAGTGTAATATATTCTGATACAATAACTTATCAAAAAATTATGACTGAAAAAAAGCCAAAAAGAAGTTTTTTTACACTCTATAAGACGGCTATATCCTCATTGTTCGCGCATAAGGAGATTTTTTTTCCGTTTGTGATCGCGGCCTTTATCAAGTTTCTCTTTCTTGAAATTATTTATTTCTTTCCAAGAGCGCCGTGGAGCAATATGTTCGGGTTCATTATCAGTAAGTTGTGGGGGCCCGACTCCATGCATTTTCCGCACAATTTTCTTTTGCTGCAGCATTTCTTTGTTAAAGTAGAGGCTCCTTTTTATTTATTGATCGACAGTTATCTGATCGGGGTAGGGGTTTATATTGTTCACAAAATCAATAATGAAGAAGTGTTAAATATTAAGCAGATTTTCAGGGAAGTTTTGAGTTACTATCTTTACATTGTGGCTGCGGCGGCGTTAACATTTTTCCTTATTAAAGGATGGTTTTTTGTTGCCAAGTTGGCGTATGCCCGCGCGGAACTGATCCGTTCTACAGCCGGACCATTTTTTTTTTTTTTTTCGACTATTATTTACGGGTACCAGTATTACAATCTTTTGGCCAATGTTCTTTTTACGACGCTTTTTGTTTATGTTCTTCCAGTCGTGGTTCTGGAAAAAATAAGTATTCTGAAAGCGATTCGTTTAAATTTTAAAATGGTTTTCAAATATTTCTGGATTACATTTTTTACAGTATTTACGACCACGTTAATCTATCTCTTTGTGATCTGGTTCAGGAATATCTATTCTCACGGTATTCTTGATCCGGGAACAATTATCTGGGTGTTGATTGCCCAAATTTGTGTTACGCAGTTTATTTACGCGATTGTCTATACGGCGGTAGCGACGTACTATCTGTTGGATAAAGAAGGTGCGCTATGAGAAAAGTATTGTTAACATTTGTGATCATTTTTGTCAGCATCTATGTAGTCTTTTCTTTCTTGGGAAGAAAAAGTGACTATGTTCTGGAAAAGAAACTTTGGAAAATTAATCAGGAGCTTGGCGAGTACGCAAAAGATCCTTTGTCGGTTCCGGACCGGGCATTTATTGAAGTGGCCGAGCGTTGTAATGCCTTGGTTTCCAAATATGATCAGTCACGGTTAAAGCCGGTTCTTCGTATTACCTCAGCGCGGGCCTATATGTATGCGAAAGAGTATAAAACGGCGCGGGAACAGTTAGAACTTGTCATCAGCGAAAATAAGGAAAATCAAATGATGGGTTCGCAGGCTCTGGCTGATATTGGACGAACTTACGCTTTAGAGGAAAATTCAGAGGCTGTTTTGGCGACATATCAGCGGATGCTGAACGAATTTCCTTTAACTAGCTTGGGATTAAGTACACCGTTGTATATTGCCAAATATTATGCGGATAAAGGGCTTTTGGCAAAAGCCAGCAGCGCTTATGATAATGCCGTTCTTCATTACCAGAAAATTGCTGATGAACACAAAGGAACGTTATTGGGAATCAATGCACAAAAATTGATTGGAACATGTTATAACGCCCAGCAAAAGTGGGATGAAGCTATAAATATTTTTAAGGAAATTCTTTTAGAATCTCCGCCAGAGTTAATGACCATACAAAGCTCATCGGCAGTTGTCCGGTCTGTAAACAGGGTCGCCATTGTTAAGTTGAACAGTTTTGACATTCCCATTGAAATTTATGAGGAGTTTATCAAAAGAAACCCCGGACATGAACTGAACCCTCACTTTCAGAGCCTGATTGACGGATTTATAGAGTTGAAAAATAAGAATGTTAAAGTAAAGACAAAATAAATTCTTAATAATGCCAACCCCAAATTCGCGTTTACGTCATTTAACTCAATCTGTTCTTTTTCAGAAGGTTAGTGATATTTGCGACGCGGTGAATCAGGTCAATAATTCCACAAATCTTTTTAATGTTTCCCTTGAGAAAACTATGGACCTTTTCCAGGCCGAGCGGTGTTCTATTTGTACCGTTTCGGAGAATGGGAAGTCTCTTCATTTACAGGCCTCGCATGGTTTGAAAGAAGATGATGAATTGAAGGTTATCAAGGACATGGGGGAGGGGATTATCGGTTAC
>JAGQKQ010000279.1 GCA_020430005.1 Candidatus Omnitrophota bacterium | reverse complement strand
TTTCCTATTACTTGCTCCATCTGTCATCATATCTGCCCAAGCACAGATTATCGACGAGGAATCTGTATCATCAGACGCAAAAGTTGTTAAAGCTATAGAAGTTGTGGGAAATAAGACCATTTCTATTGCCACCATTCTTTCCAAAATCAAAACACGTGTCGGGCAAGATTATATTCAGACTGTGATTAGTGATGACCTTAAACGTCTTTACAATACAGGTTATTTTTCGGATGTCCGGGTGGATCGTCAGGAGCAGGATGGCGGATTCAAAGTGATCATTTTTGTTGAAGAAAAACCGATCATTGAAGAAATCACATTTTCCAAAACACGGTATGTCAAAACCAAAACCCTTAAAAGAAAATTAAAATCTCAGGTCGGCCGTTTTCTGGATAATAAATCCGTCAAAGATGATATTGATACCATCAAAGAGCTTTACGCAAAAAAAGGTTTAAATAATGTGGAAGTGGAGCTGGAGAAGTTTGTTGATGAAGGAACCAACAAAATTTCTTTACACTTTGTAATTAGAGAAGGACAGAAAATCAGAGTGAAGGCGATCAATATTTATGGCAACAGTTCTTATCCTGACAAGAAAATTTATAAGGTCATCAAATCCAAAAAGAAATTCTGGTTTATCAACCAGGGGTATTTGAAGGAAGATATTTTAGAAGAGGATATGGAGCGTATCATTGCCTTTTATGAACAAAACGGATATATTGATGCCCAGGCGGATTATAGTGTTGAAAAGTTATATAAAGGCTTTATCAATATCAACATTGAAATTAATGAAGGTAAACGATATTCCGTCGGAAGTATCTTCATTTCCGGAAATCAGATTATATCTAACAAAGAAATTAACCGTGTTATGGAAGAAATTGAAGAGGGTGGGGTGTTCAGCCGGGCTAAATTAACGGTTGATATTCATAATATCCGGACACTTTATTTTGATCGTGGTTATATCTTTGCCAATGTGAATGAATCAACGTCATTGGATCCGGAAACCGGAAAGGTGGCAGTACGTATTGATATTGATGAGGGCGGTCTGGCCTATATCGAACAAATCAAGATTCAGGGAAACACCCGTACCCGCGACATCGTTATTCGTCGGGAACTCAAAATGTTGCCGGGCGATCGCTTTGACGGAGCTAAATTGAGAAGAAGTAAAGACCGTCTCAATAATTTAGGCTATTTTGAAGAAGTCGGTTTTGATATCGAAGACACTGATACTTATGATCGAAAAGATTTAGTTGTGCAGGTTAAAGAGGCCAAGACCGGAACCTTTAGCTTTGGCGGTGGGTTTTCAACAGTTGATCAGGTTGTCGGGTTTATTGAAATCCAGCAGCGCAATTTTGATTTTACGAACTGGCCAACCTTTACCGGTGGTGGGCAGCAATTAACATTACGTGCGGAAACAGGTTCCAACCGCAATAATTATCGTTTAAGTTTTACTGAACCGTGGATATTCGATCATCCGGTTTCCGGAGGTTTTGATATTTACAAAACAGAACGTGACCGGGATGATGACACAGGATACGCTTATGATGAAGAGCGTACCGGTGGCGGTATCCGTTTTGGAAAGCAGTTCACAGAGTATATTTCAGGAAGCGTTGGGTATAAGATTGAGGAAGTTACCATTGAAAATCTTCAGGGGAACGTATCCTCGGCATTATTGGCGGAGCAGGGAACTAATACCGTTAGCCAATTGGGGATTGATTTAACCAGAGATTCACGGGATAATATCTTTTCACCATCCAAAGGTTTTGTGGTTAATGGCGGTGTCGATTTGGCCGGTGGTATTTTAGGTGCGGATAAAGATTTCTATCGTATCCAGGGATCGGGAAGTTATTATGTTCCTTTCAAATGGAATTCTGTTTTGGAAATTCGTTTAAGGGCCGGTATTGTTGATGATTATGGAGATTCGACCCGTGTTCCGATTTTCGAACGCTTTTTCGCAGGAGGTGCCAGTACAGTCCGCGGTTATGATGAACGTGATGTCGGACCGAAAGATCCCGCCACGGCAGACTCCGTTGGAGGGGAAAGTTTGATTGTTGGAAATCTTGAATATACAATACCTTTAATTGAGTTTATCAAATTAGCCGGTTTCGTGGATACAGGAAGTGTTTCGGCCGAGGCGAATGAGATTGGCGAGGATAGTTTTAAAGTAGGAACCGGTGTGGGACTAAGGGTTAAAACACCAATAGGCCCTGTTAAGCTTGATTATGGCTATCCATTGAAAGAACCTGATGATGGTAAGCAAGAAGGTAAATTTTATTTTAGTGTCAGTCGAGGTTTTTAATCACTTTTAGGGAGGTTATATCCGATGAAAAGTTCAAAGTTTTATTTTCTTTTTATTCTATTCGCAATATTTACATTTGCAG
>JAGQKQ010000278.1 GCA_020430005.1 Candidatus Omnitrophota bacterium | reverse complement strand
ATATGCGGACAAACGTTAATGTTGTCATTGTTACTCCTCGCGTTAAGAGAGCAAGTCTTTTGCTTCTCTCAGATTTTCAACAGGGACAATTTCAATGGTTTTTGTTTTTAACGCATCCCCTGCTTTTAAATTATTTCTGGGAACAATACATCGCTTGAAGCCTAATTTTTCAGCTTCATGAATCCGCGGCACAATTTGACTAACACTTCGCACTTCCGATGATAAACCGACTTCTCCCAGAACAACCGTATCAAACGCAATCGGCCTGTCCAATAACGCGGAACTTATGGCCATACATACCGCCAGGTCCGCGGCCGGATCCATGACCCTTACTCCACCGACGACATTCAGAAAAATATCTTTATCCTGCAGGTTTAAATCCATCCGCTTTTCTAAAACCGCAACCAGCAAGGCCAAACGGTTCGCATCAAAACCCTGTGCTTTCTGACGGACAACGCCAAAACTGGAACGGCTGACTAATCCCTGAATTTCGACAAGAAAAGGCCGCGTCCCTTCCAGAATCGGCACAACAACGCTTCCACTGGCATTATGCGGACGTTCCGATAAAAATATTTCAGAAGGGTTAGAAACTTCCGCCAAACCCGTGGACTGCATTTCAAAAACGCCGATTTCATTTGTCGAACCGAAACGATTCTTGGTTGCCCGTAAAACACGGTAAGAAGAATACCGTTCCCCTTCAAAATATAAAACCGTATCGACAATATGTTCCAACACACGCGGGCCGGCCAACATTCCCTCTTTTGTCACATGACCGATAATAAATAATGATATTCCCGCCGCCTTCGCCACATTTGTTAAAAGGGAAGAACATTCTCTCACTTGACTGACACTTCCCGGTGACGAAGCGATTTCCGGTTGATGGACAACCTGAATAGAATCAATCACTACAATATCCGGGGCCAGATTCTTAATATGGTCGAGAATAATATTTAAATCTGTCTGGTTAACAATATAAAGTGATTTGTTATCATGCGCTCCCAGACGCTCTGCACGCATCCGGGTTTGCTTAATCGATTCTTCGCCGCTGACATATAAAACTTTGTAATCCTTACGGCTTAATGCACAACCGATTTGCAGCGATAATGTGGATTTTCCGATTCCCGGATTTCCGCCAATCAATGTCACCGCGCCGGGAACAATACCGCCCCCCATCACATTGTCCAGTTCACTAATCCCGGTGAGATACCGATTCTCTTCCGCGATGGATACATCTTTTAAAAGAACAGGATTATCTTTAAAAACAGTTCCTGCCGTCGACGATTGACGCGCGGGAGAAAAAGCTTCCTCCACATAAGAATTCCAGGCATCACATCCGGCACACTTTCCAATCCATTTCGGAGATTGTGTCCCGCATTCCTGACAAACAAAAATTGTTTTCGTTTTAACCATTCGTCTTAAAATTCCATTTTCCGTTCAATACCTAAAATACCCTCTTCTTTGTTTGTAGAGGCATCCGTTTCATCGTCACGGATCAGATATTTGAACTCCGTTGTGACTTCCGCATCCTCAACACGTTTAATCGTCCATTCCGATTGCAAATCCGACTCGCTGGTTAACGGTGAAAGGTTTAAATCTTTCAATTGCTTCTTGAAATTGACTTTATCACTAAAGTCTAAATTACCTTCCAGATTAAAACTCATCCCCCCTGTCTGGGAGATTGTAGACTGAGCGATTTCGATATTGGGATAAATGCCGCTGGCGTTAAGGTGAATTCGATCAAAATTTAATCGCTCCACATATCCACCGGATGTATCCAAACTTCCTCTGAGTGTCATATTTCCAACGGATCCGAACGCACGAACACTACCGGAAACAATTCCGTCTGCATCATATTCTTTATACGGCATCCAGAATTTCAAAAAATCCGACATTGCCATTTCATGAATATCAAATAACAAATCCATTTTGTAAGGCTTCACAAAATCGATTGTTCCATTACACGTCACTGTCCCGAAGCTGATATCAACAAGTTTTAAAGACTGTTCCGTAATTTCGTAACGGCCGGAGAGTTCCTGGATAGGTTTGTAATTGACAAGCGTATAATTACTCCACAATTTTCCTATAAGGCTGACATTTCCCTTTCCTCCAAGGCCATACTCCACAGAACTTTCAATCGCACTTGAAATGTCAAAAACCGGAGTCTTCAGCTTCTCAAGACTTAATGTGACATGAACGGTATTTTTCAGGACTTCTTTGATATTAACCGCAACAGAACTCTCGTCGTTAAGTTGCAACGACATTATAATCTGCCCGGTTTCCAGGTCAATGTTTCCCTGAAAGGGATACCGTTCCTGATAACAATAGCCCTCTCGTGGAAAAAGCATGCCGAGAAACAGAAAACCGCTCAGAAAAAATAAAATT
>JAGQKQ010000277.1 GCA_020430005.1 Candidatus Omnitrophota bacterium | reverse complement strand
GATAATCGAGAAGAGCTTCTGCGCAAATCCATAGATGAGGCTGATCAAGTTAAGGCGGAATTGGCTAAGATCGAAGAAACCCGAACAAAAATTCTCGCAGAAGCCGAAACACAAGCCAAAGAAATTATTACAGAATCCCGTCAAGCCGCTCAGGAAGCGGCGGCGAACATTCAGCACAAGGCCAAAGAAGAGGCACAAATCCTCTTGGAAAACGCCCAAAGAGAGATCAAAGAGAGTCTTAATAAAACAAAGGCTGAGCTCCGCCAGGAAAGCGCGGAGATTGCTGTTAAACTGGCATCCAAACTTATTGAAGAAAATCTGGATGACGCAAAAAACAAAAAACTGGTCGACTCTTTAATTAAAGATATTTCCTAATGAACAGTCTAATCGCTCAACCCTACGCGCAGGCATTATTTGAACATGCCAAAGAATTAAAACAGGCGGAAAAGGTCTACAATGATTTACTTAACCTTCGTGAATTGATTGATCAATCCGTTGACTTGAGCCGTTTTTTTGCCAATGCGTCTATTCCAAAAGATATCCGCCGTCAAACCCTTGATAAAGTGTTTAACGGCAAATTAACAGAGACCACGTTAAAATTCCTTCTTTTTCTGGAATACAAAAATCGTCTTGGTATTCTCAAGGATGTTTGTACTGAATTTGAAAAAGTTTACATGAATGATATCACTACCATTCGGGTGAAGATTGCCAGCAGTACACAGTTGGATAAAAAACAAATTGAAACTTTATCCAAACAGTTAAACAAAAAATTTGAAAAAGACATCCAAACAGAAATTAGTGTTGACCCTGCCTTATTAGGGGGGCTGAAATTTCAAGTGCATGACACGGTTTATGATTACACATTAAAAGCTCAACTTGATAAAATAAAAGAACAATTTATTCACGCGTAAAATAAAGGGACATATTATGGGTTCATCAATTAAACCGGAAGAAATATCCTCAATCCTCAAAAAACAATTAGCTGATTTTGAAAAACATTCCGATAGTTACGAAGTTGGCACTGTTCTAAGCGTCGGGGACGGGATCGCCCGCGTTCATGGACTTTCCTCAGTCATGGCCGGAGAGCTTGTAGAATTTCCCGGTGGGCTAAAGGGAATGGCCTTAAATCTGGAGACAGATAATGTCGGGGTAACCATCTTCGGTGAAGACACACATATTAAGGAAGGAGACGAAGTTCGGCGGACAAAAACCATCGCCTCTGTTCCTGTTGGTGAAGCCTTGATCGGGCGTATTGTTGATGCTTTAGGGAATGCCATTGATGGGAATGCTCCGATCGAATCCAAAGATACCGGTCAAATTGAAATCAAGGCCCCCGGCATTGTCGACCGACAAAATGTGCACGAACCGATGCAGACCGGCATCAAAGTTATTGATGCGTTGACACCCATCGGACGCGGCCAGCGCGAGTTGATTATCGGTGACCGTAAGACCGGAAAAACATCCCTGGCTATTGATACGATTATTAATCAACGTGGACAGGGCGTTTATTGTTTTTATGTCGCCATTGGTCAAAAACGCTCAACCGTCGCTTCCATCCATGAAACATTACGAAAATATGGTGCTATGGAATATACCACCATTATTGCGGCAACGGCTTCCGATCCGGCCCCAATGCAATTTTTGGCACCATATAGCGGCTGCGCGATGGCTGAATATTTCCGTGATAGTGGAAAACACGCGTTAATCATTTATGATGATTTAACTAAGCAAGCCCAGGCGTACCGTCAATTATCTCTTCTTCTTCGACGCCCTCCCGGACGGGAAGCTTTTCCCGGAGACATTTTTTATCTGCACAGCCGTCTTCTGGAACGTGCAGCCAAAATGAGTGAAAAAGAAGGCGGGGGAAGTTTAACGGCTTTACCGGTTATTGAAACACAAGCCGGAGACGTATCGGCCTACATTCCGACAAACGTTATTTCTATCACAGACGGACAAATTTTTCTGGAAACAGATCTTTTCAATTCCGGACAACGCCCGGCGATCAATCCGGGTCTTTCGGTTTCCCGTGTCGGGGGAGACGCGCAAATCAAGGCGATGAAAAAAGCCGCCGGAACCCTGCGTCTGGATTTGGCCCAGTTCCGTGAACTTGAAGCCTTCTCTCAATTTGCTTCCGATCTGGATGAAGCTACCCGCAAACAGCTGGAGCGGGGACAACGTTTAATGGAAGTTATTAAACAAGGTGTGCATGTTCCTTTGGATGTCGCCAAACAAGTTGTTATCATTTACGCCGGTGTTAACGGCTATCTGGATAAAATTGAAGTCGGTCGTGTTCGTGAATACGAAGCCAAGTTATTTGACGCCCTGGATTCGACCTATGCCGATTTCATCCGTCTCTTTAATAAAGAGAAAGAATTAAATGATGCC
>JAGQKQ010000276.1 GCA_020430005.1 Candidatus Omnitrophota bacterium | reverse complement strand
CTTTTACTCGATAATGTTCTCGGCACACAATTTTTCATTGTCGGAAGTAAAGCCACCATCAAGGGGGGAGACCCCTTACTTTATCAACACGTTTTTTGGTTATTCGGTCACCCGGAAGTTTATATTCTCATCTTACCCGTATGGGGGATTGTTTCTGATTTACTGGCTACCTTTTCACGCAAACCAGCTTTTGGCTATCGCATGACTGTCATTTCGATGGGCACAGTTACTGCCTTAAGTGGTTTAGTTTGGGGACATCACATGTATGTTTCCGGTATGAGTCCTTTATTAGGGAAATCATTTATGTTTTTAACCTTGTTGATTAGTATTCCCACATCGATTTTCTTTTTAAACTGGATCGGAACCATGTGGAGAGGAGCGTTACGTTTTCATACACCGATGCTTTTCACCATGTCCGTTGTCTTTGTGTTTGGACTCGGTGGATTAACCGGCATTTATCTCGCCACCGTAACCTCAGACATGTACTTACATGATTCGATGTTCCTCGTCGGACATTTCCATTATACACTGGCCGCTTCGGTATTTATGGCTTCTTTTGCCGCCATTTATTTTTGGTTTCCTAAAATGTTTGGCCGTCAAATGAATGAAACTCTTGGGAAGATTCATTTCTGGGTTTCATTTCTATGTTTAAATTATGTTTTCTTCAACATGATGGTTGTCGGCTATGCCGGTCAACATCGTCGCTTGTTTGATCCAGCGGTATTTGACTTTATCAAACCGTTGATGCCGCTTAATAAACTCATTTCGCTTGCCGCATTTGCCTTAGGTGCCGTTCAAATAGTGTTCTTTATTAACTTCTTTTGGGCCTTATTCAAAGGAAAAAAAGCCTCCCGCAATCCTTGGGAAGCCGGCACGTTAGAATGGACCGTTGATTATCCGATCGGACATGGCAATTTTCCTGAAGAGGTTGTTGTCAAAACAGGTCCCCATGAATACAGTCATCCTGCCTTGAAAGATAAGGACTGGATTTCACAAACAGAGGAGCTACCGGCTTCATGAGTCAATCCATCGAAATCAAAGACAACACCACCACGTCCGTCGGCGTTTTAATTGGTCTCAGCGCGTGGAGCATCACATTTGTGACACTCATTTGGGGCTACATGTTTTACCGTGTACGCGGACTACTCTGGTTAGAAGATTATATCGACGGACCTATTTACTTTAAAGTTGCGCTGAATACAGGCTTCTTAATTTGCAGTTCTTTCTTTTTACATCTATTTTTACAACAAAAAGAAAAGAAGCTTTTTCTGTTAGGATTAAGTGCTGCGCTTTTATTTATTATCGGTCAATGGAACCTCTGGCAAGCCTTATCCATGCGCGGGTTAACCGTGAATCAAACGATCGCCGGAAGTTTCTTTTACTTACTCACAGGATTTCATGCCCTCCACATTATCATTGGCATGGGTGTGTTAATCGGTTTTTATTATTTATCAGGCATGGCTCAGACCAAAGCAATAACACCCAATTTTAAATTTGTCGTGCGATTTTGGGATCTGTTACTTTTGTTTTGGTTGATCTTAGTGCCATTGATTTTTATTCTTAAATGAAAGGATAAAGGATGACTACATCAAACTCTTCGGAAGCACTTCGCATCTACCACTTGCCCCATGGCAAGTTAGGTATGTGGCTTTTCCTCTTAATGGATGGTTTAAGTTTTGTCACCATCTTGATCGGCGCGGCTTATTTACGGACCAACGGCGCCCCTTGGCCTGGAGCCGGTGAAGTATTAAATGTTCCTCTGACAGCATTTAATACCATCGTCCTCATTGTTTCTTCCTTAACTGTAATGCTGGCCTTACAAGCGGTTAGAGAAGGAGACCAGGCACGATTTAAAAAGAATCTATTGATCACTTTAATTTTAGGAACTTTATTTCTTGGTGTTCAAGCGTACGAATATACACATCTCATCATGGGAAGTGAGCACTTGGAAATGGCGTTAGCTAATGCCGGATTAACCGGTAGTAGTGTGACACCACAAAGCAGTATTTATGCGGCTTGTTTTTATGGCGCCACCGGATTTCATGGATTACATGTTTTGGCTGGGCTCATTTTCATGCTTTATATCATCGTTCAAGCTTTTAAAGGTCGTTGGACCGCTGAGGAACATGGCCGCGTCGAATACTTAGCCCTTTATTGGCACTTTGTTGATTTAATGTGGATGTTCGTTTTTACTGTTGTTTATCTTATTTAAAAACACACCTTAAGAAAGGAACAAAAAATGAGACGCGCGAGAATGATCAAGGCATTAACCACATTAGTTATTTTTGCCCTGCTACTGACGCCAACCATCAGTTTTGCCGATTGGGATTGGAAAAAAGGATCATTTCATGAAGACGTCGGATTTGAACGTCGCTATGTCCCGCCACTCAC
>JAGQKQ010000275.1 GCA_020430005.1 Candidatus Omnitrophota bacterium | reverse complement strand
GGAAAAGACATGTTCATGTCTTTTATCAATCGCGAGATTTACGCCGCAGTGAGTGAAGACAAGGACATCCTGGAGCCCCATTTTTTTCGCTCGAACCTCAGCTTCGACCTGGTGCGGAGTTTTTTTGAAGACATCAACCTGCTGCTGAGGATTGCGGAGGATTTTGACCAGACGCATTAGGGGGGGGGCATGGGTTCATGGGTTCATGGGTTCATGGGTTCATGGGTTCATGGGTTCATGGGTTCATGGGTTCATTGGTTCATGGGTTCATGGGTTCATGGGTTCATTGGTTCATTGGTTCATGGGTTCATGGGTTCATGGGTTCATTGTTTTATTTTAGGTTTGACAACAGGTTTATCATCAAAATAACGTGGGGCCCATGAAATAGCATGCCTCTACTATTCAAGCGGGGGCATCCTGAAAGGATATTCCTGCCCAAAAAGAAACCATTTTGAAAATCAACCGCCCTCCCTTTCAAACAACTTATCCATACTCAAAGCAACATCCACCAATCCCAGGCTATGCTGGTTTTGTTTCAGCCCAAAAGTAGTGATGAGCGTCAGAAAAACTTGTTTCCGGGTTTTCGTCAACTCTTTAAAATGGGCTATTTTATTGCGTAGTTCCATCGCCACGGACTTGGTAATGGTAACTTCTGCGCTATAAAATTTCATTTCGCAAAGGTTGATCACATGGTCTTTGCGGTCGATCAAAAGGTCAATTTGCATGCCTTCTTCCTCCTCGTTTCCTTTTTTGTAAAAGGCAGAAGCTATTGAATAAACCCCGGAAATCCCCAGTGCTTTCTTGATTTGGGGAAGATGCTTGAGGCAAATGCTTTCGAAGGCATAACCTGCCCAGCTCATATATTCCTGAGTTTGGCTGAGTTGCTGCCAAACCCCGTTGCCTTCGTTTCGGTTTTTTTCGATGAAGTGAATATAAAACAGGGAATATTCATCGGTTAGGCGATATACACTGTCCTTCTTTTTTTTTCCGAAAGGATAATTCATGGAAATAAAACCGGAGTGTAGCAATTCCTCGAGAATCTTTGACGTGCCCCCACCTTTGGAAAGGCCGCTTTTTTGAACGATTTCAGAACGCGTCAGGCCTTTTCGCTTTTTGGCCAATGTCCGGATCACTTTGACATGTGCTTTAGAATTTTCAAACAAGGAGCTGTATAACTTTGAAAATTCATCGTACAGCAACCCATTCTCAGAAAAGCATATTTGGTTGATATTTTGAGCAGCGCTTTTTCCAGCCTCAATTTCATCCAGGTAATGCGGCACGCCTCCCATTGCCATATACAAATGGAGGATTTGGTACCGGTCCAGGTTTATGCTTTTTGCCTTCAGGAACTCTTCGGTTTCCGCCAGGTTAAAAGGTTTTAAGGCGAGGCGCCTGGTGATCCGGTTATGCAACCCGCCTTTATGGTGAACCACTTTCCTGATCATCCACGAGGCTGCTGACCCGCAAATGACGACCACTATGTTTTGGTTTACGGCCCAGCTGTTCCAAAAAAAACTCAGCCCTTTTAAAAAGCCGGACCTATGCGTTGACAGCCATGGCAATTCATCTAAAAACACCACCATCTTCTCCGGCTTCTGCTTCATTTCCAAAAATTTTGACAAGAAATGGAAAGCTTCCAGCCAGTCTTTAGGCTGGGTTTGCGGAAAACTGCCCTTCGAAAAACTGGAAAGCTGTATCATGAAATTTCGAAGCTGTTCCTGGCGGGTAGCGTCTTGGATTCCCGTAATTTCAAAATCGATCCGCCCCTCATACACAGACTTTACCAGAAAGGTTTTTCCTACTCTCCGCCTGCCGATTACAGAAACCATTTCCGCTTTCGGTGATTGTAAAGCCTTTTCTAATATCTTCCTTTCTTCAATCCTGCCAATTAGAGGAGTGTTTGTCATAGAAATTCTTTATTGCTCGCGAAATCTATGTTAAGATAGGCGTTTTTCGCGAACAATAAAAAATTATTGCTCGCGAAATCATGAAAAACATACCACTTTTCGCGAGTAATACAGACAAGAATAGCTTCGTCTTAACGGCAAGATGATAGTACACTTTCTACCTATGGACAACATCATCGCTTTCCCCCTGCTTACGTCTAGCCAGCCAATATAACCATTCAGCCATTTTTTTACCCTGAGCTTGTCGAAGGGCAACCATCCAACCACCTACCCCTCATCATGCAATATCAGCAACGGCACCGGGCTGTCGAACACCTCACGGGTTGTGGCGCTGACGTGGAAAGCCTCTTCCAGGAAGCCCCTTTGGCGGCGCACCATACAAAGCAGGTTGGCCTGATAATCTTCTACGAAGCTGTTGATGCTCTCGTTGATGTTCTGTTCGTCGAGTTCGTAGTGGAAGGAATGATCGACGCCTTCGAGGAAGATGTCCACAGTGGGG
>JAGQKQ010000274.1 GCA_020430005.1 Candidatus Omnitrophota bacterium | reverse complement strand
AACCTGTTACGCAAAAGCCAGGAGGAGGTTCGTCGTGTGTCACAAAGTCCGGCTAATTACGCAATTTTAGGAACAGCCGGTTGCGATTTTCAGGGAGCTCCTCCGTGTAATTTTGACGATATCTCTGCCGATTTTCCCGGATATGCCCGGACATTAACTGTTACGAATGAATCAGGTTCAGCGTCTTTTAAACGGATTTTAGTTGATGTCACATGGACAGAGCTTGGAGCGCCTCAAAATCTTCAATCGGTTTTATTATTAGCCCGCCCGCCGGACCCATTACCGGGAAACTTAGTCGGAGCAGTAACAGATGGAGACACAGGAGATTTTATCGCCGGAGTCCAGATTGATTTAGGCCCGCCAAGTACGGGAACGCCGGTCAGCTATTCAGCGGCTTCTATAGACACAATCATTCCTCGCGCCGATGCGTTAATTACAAATTATGATTTCTCATCGGTGGAAACTGGTCAATTTCGGATTGAACCGGGTTCGTGGACGCTGCGGGCAACACATTCTTCTTACGAAGACTTTGGACCAATTGATGTTCCGGATATCGCTTCAAACAGCGAAGCCGTTTTTAATTTTACAATGACGCCCAAACCGCAAGACGGTCATTTGATTATAGAATTTCACAATATATTAGCAAGTCCTCCTTCCGCTGTTCCTATTAACAATCAGGCCAGGGTTTCCCTGTATAATGATGGAGCGCAGGTAGGGTCTTCCTTACATTCGAACACCACATTTGATTTTACAATTCCGTTTGATGACGCCAATTCTGAAGAATTTACAGTGGCAACTTCTGATCTTTACAAAGCGGGTTATGTCGGAAATTTTTCCTGCGAACCTTCTGTGACATATGCCAGAGACGGTTGGTCTTCGGCGGTGGTTCCGCAGGGCAGTTCCGCGGGGAATTGCGGACGGCCCTGGATTGGAAATCCCGGTCTTGACCGCTTGGAAGTCGGCCCTGGCGAGACGAAGACAGAAATTGCGTTGGTAACCCCTGTGCCGACGGCGACAGTTATCGGAATTGTCATGGATCACACCGCGAAACCGATTCCAAACGCTGAGCTATATGTTCGGTGGCCTAATGGAAACCGGTATTACTTGTCAACAGCCCCGGCGGGATATAGTGATGCTTTCGGCCGGTATAGCATTTCAGTACCGGCAGCGCAGTCGTTGTTTCCCACAGTAGGCGATCCTTCCCAGTATATGATTATCTGGGCGTCGACAACAACCAAACATACCAAGTGCTGTGATATTGAAGAAAGTGCCGTCGTAACAAGTCCGCAGACAGATCCTGACCGACGCGTCGGCCCCTTAGTTGCGGGAGGCGTTGTTTCCAAGAATTTAATTATTACGACAACACCAACAAGACAAGAATGTGGAAATACAACGGGCGGCATTTTTAACGATCCATTATCCGGACGGAGCGGTCCGATTGATAACGCCCAGGTGAATATTGGAGGTGTTTCAAAATGGACCAATGGCGCGGGGCAATATCTGCACGAATGTGAAGTTGGTCAAACAGGATATCGTATTACTATAGGAAGTCCGACCACATTAGTTTCTAGGGGGGACTACTATGATTTTCGGTCAACGGGGAATGCTTATTATAATTCTTTCTCTTTGAATGTCGATCCAGGCCAATTAAATACAATTCCTAGCATCCGGCTTTGGCCAAAGGGGTTTGGAACACTACAGATTAATGTTATAGAGAAAGATACAGGATTGCCTGTGCCCGGAGCGAATGTTGAAGTTTTTCGTAGTTATAATAACAGTTTGGTTTACGAGGAAGAAGATTTAGATGGTGACGGACAGGTTGTTGTTTCCAATATGGAAGAGTCCTGGCCGCCGGATGCCGTCGCGGCCGATACCAGTGGCTATTACTCCAAAACGCCACGGACGTTTAATATTATTGTCAGTTATCCACCGGATCCAGTCAATGTTCCTAACGGGACTGTCAGTGGCGTAACGGTTAAACAGGGCCAGACAACAACGATTAATGTCATATTAGATATACCGGGAACATTTTAATGATGAAACAATATTTAAAAAATAATAGAGGCCTGACGATCGTTGAGATTATGACCGTGATTGTTATTCTCGGTATCGCGTCCGGTATTTTTTACTCGACACTGGTTATTAATCACGATGCCTTGGGGACATATATTTCCCGCAGTGATATGTGGAATGATATGGACGCTGTTGTCGATGCTGTCAGCCGGGACGGCCGTAATGCCCAGCAAATAACACTTGATGCAACGAATCAGATAGTCACATTGTTGGATGATACGGGCGCGGCTTTTGCTGTATATACTATTAATCGCGATGGGACATTAACGGTCGCGCGTGATGGCGGCGCTCCCGAAGTGATGACGATTCACGCCGTTCCCGGAGATGCTACGATGG
>JAGQKQ010000273.1 GCA_020430005.1 Candidatus Omnitrophota bacterium | reverse complement strand
ATCGTACTGCTCGGCCTCTTGCTGCCAATGCACTCTGACATCACTCATTAAAACAACATTCCCTGCGTTCCCTGCGACATTTTATAGTTTGGTTTTTCCACGCCAAAACGCTTATAGAATTCTGAAAAATCAACCATCTGTTGTTCTTCCGCCATGTCTAAAAGACGCCCTAGCATACGGGCTGTCAGCTCAACGTCCGGCATCGCCCGATGCGTTTCTTTAACAGGAATGCCCAGGTTTAAAGCAACATTCGATAAACGATAACTCTTTAAATACGGTAGCAATTCTTTGGCGATTTTCAAGGTGTCCAAAGCCGGCGTGGCTTCTCTTACCCGGCGCTCCAGCAGGGATAGTTCGTAACATAGAAACCCTAAATCAAACCGCACATTGTGTCCGACAAGACATCCTCCGGCGATAAAATCAATCATTTGCGGTAAAACCTGATCCGATGTCGGTGCGGTTTTAAGCATATCATCTGTAATTCCATTAATCGCCTGAGCTTCTTGCGGAATAGAAAAACCCGGATTAATTAAGGATTCAAAGCGGTCAACAATTTCATTGTTTTTAAAACGCACTGCCGCGATTTCAACAATGCGGTCGCCTTCTTCTGCATTAAGACCCGTTGTCTCAACGTCAAAGACGACATACTCGGCGCGCTTAATATTCATAAAAATTCCTTCCCGATAATATTAAAAATGGAAATTTACACTGCCGGAAAAGGCTTGAACATCGACGAACTGGCCTTCCAGATTAAACCAAACTTTTTCGCTGACCGGCACATCCATACCGACAACAACACCGATACTCTTATCGGTGTCAGACTTAACCCGATTACGATCGTCCTCAACCCAATGGATATAATCCATCCGGGACCATTTACCCCCAATATAAGGCGTGATAACATCAAAATCATGCGAGGCCAAAAAAGACAACTGCCAATCATCCAGCACTGCTTTATTTTTATTGCCGTTGATTTTCACGGAATAAGGATGAATACTGATATGTTGAAATCCAAAGACGGCTTTTGTTTTATCTTTATCATAGAATTTTACACGGAAACCGTACCCTCCGCCGACAAAGGCAGGATAACTTATTTCATTTCCCTGTGAAGGTGTTTGATGAATATCGCCGGCTCCCCCTTTTAAATCTAAAGATAACCAATCCAAAACGCCATAGGAAATTAAAAACAGATGCTGCAGGCTTTCCATATCGCCGTTAACCCCCTCCAAATCCCGTTCCAAAACAACATATGTTTGCCCGCCAAAGAAAAACTGATTTTGCTCCGGCATTTTTGTTCCATAGGCCGGCGCCGCCCATAAACGGGTCGCACAAATAAAGCTAAAAATGAGAATTAAGGATATTTTTTTCATAAAATATTTATAAATTTAAAAGACAGTTCATCTTAGCCCAAAAAGAAACCCTCTGCAACAGAATTCTGTCACAAAGGGTTTAAGAATTTCAGAAATTATGCATTACATATTATATCGGGCAAGAATTTTCTCGGCGAATCTCTTTTGACGAACATTCGTCGGGATGATAAGTTCAAGCTGTCCTTCATCCGTACGATGTGCCAGAAAATCGTCTTTGGAAATAGGCGCTGCCATCAGATCGGCGTTAATAACAACCGCAAATTTTTGATTAAGATCCTCTACCGATAAATTGGCAAGCTTTTCAGAAAAGTTCTTTTTAAATACGATGTGCAGATTCCAGATACCTTTTGTATTTCCAACATAAGTCCGGTCAATATCTGTTTTCAAACCGCGTAAAATGCTATCTTTCGAGACAAGATACTTTTCCTGCTCAGCGCTTTGGGCAAAAACCTCTGCTTCACGATACATGAGTTGATAACTATCCGGTGTACTGTCCAAATTATTGCTCAGACGCGCAGCGGCATTATCCTGAACATGTTTGACTTCCAGAACAACATCGAAAGAGTTTTCAGAAATATCGGATGTGTCGAATGTAAGGCTGTACTGCAAGCAAAAATACAGGATGCCTAAACCAAGGATTGCTTTTGTTACATTTTTCATAGGTTTCTCCCAGTTATTAAAAATAATGACGATATAAATATAGGAGCTTCCTATGAAATACTACTATTCTATAAAGTATATCATATAAGGACCTGCGGGGCAAAAAAACTCTCCCCCTCATAGAAAGCCCCAATTAGCGCCTGCGAGACCCGGAACGTAGCCGTTCCCGGTTCGAAATACGATTCCGATTCGAAAAACGATCGGCCAGATCATTATTGGAAATACGGTCCTGATTAAGATTGTCCCGTGCAATACTGGCATTATCCGCTCGAGATTGGTTGTCAAAACTCTCTGTCAAATCACGACTTGTGACGCCTTCGCTTCCCCCGGCTCCGGAACTGCCCTTTAAAGTCTCTGTTTCCACTTCTACCGGCTCTTCGCCTCCGA
>JAGQKQ010000272.1 GCA_020430005.1 Candidatus Omnitrophota bacterium | reverse complement strand
CTGCTATGTGTCATTACGAGGAACATGGTGACGAAGCAATCTTGTTTGGAGATTGCTTCTGCGCCAAAAATCAAGGCGCATCGCAATGACACGGTTTACGCCTAAAAAGGCATATTTCATCTTCTCTAGTGAAAGTTTAGCATATTTTGATGAAAAAACAAATTTATTTCGATATAATCAAATTTTGATCAAATTTTATTTTTCTTCTTTGGAAAATAGATCATAAATGTCTATATTACATACATTTAAAAATGTGTCAAAAAAACAAATAAATTTGACAAATAATCAAATTTATGTTACATTTGAATTGCTCGATGAAAGGAAGGTTGTGATGAAAGAAATGAGTGCGAAACGGAAAAAAACGATAGCAGGGAAGAAATACCCTCACATTTTCACATCCCCCGGCAATTTGATTGCCATTTACACGGTTTTACGGATTCTTCAACAAATCCGAAAAGACCTGGGTTTGGAGGCCATGTTGGAATACCAAGATCGGTATCTTCTTACCATGGAAAGCGAATATCCACAGTTAGGAACTGCCGTCACACAAGTCCTGGCAGTGAAAGGTGCTGCGGATATGTATAACGAAGCGCTTAGTTAAGCCCTGGAACCTTAATTCCGAAACTGTGTAATCACAATCTGATTTTTTGTCAATATTTTGGAGTAAATAATGAGAATATGGCTTCTTTTAATTTTGCTTGTTCTAAGCGGAGTGGGTTTTACCTATAAAAATGGATTATGGAAACCCTTTGATCGGTTGGTTTTTCATAAGGAACCTACGGTTATTCGGACGATTTCTTTAGAGGATAAAGAGTTCTTGTATGTTGCTGTTGGCGGTGACGTGTTTGAATCATCGAATAATGGAAGTGACTGGGAGCGCTTATTTCATGCGGTTGGTTCGAACAGTCGTATTCAGGATATTTATATCCCTTCTCAACACTTGAATGAGATTTATTTGCCTACTACAGATGGTTTGTATCACAGTTTTGATAGTGGGCGCCATTGGCGACGGTTATTTTTAGCTTCAGATGAAAAGCAGTCTCATTGTCTTAGTGTTCTAAAAACGGCGGATTCTCTATATATGGGAACAGAAGGTGGAGCCTTTGTAAAAAAGGATAATACAGACCAATGGAAGCGCCTGCCTGGTTTGGCTAAAGATACTCCTATTTATCAGATTATTCCTTACTTAGACAATATTTTTTTTGTATCCACACGTAAAGTTTTGATATTAGAACAGAACGGGGCGCATTTAAAAACGTTGTGGGATGTTGGAGTGGGGTTAATTTCTGAAACAGAAGAAACTATAAATAATCCTAAGCGATTAATCCGAGATCTTATTGTCACAGAGGATGGCGGTCTTTTGATTGCTTCAGAACGGGGTATTTATCAAAAACTAAAAGAAAACTTTAAACGACTTCCCTCTAATGGCCTTCCTTTAAAAGATATAACTTCTATAGCTTTCCAGACAGATGCGGATTGTGCGGATGAAGAATCCTGTTCAAACATCATTATCGGCACACAAAAAGGAGTTTTTGTCTTGCAGGATGATAAGTGGGTGTTGATGTATCAAGGTATGCCGACCAATCATGTTTATGACATTGCCCTTAATAAAGAACGCTCTATTTTAGCTTTAACAGATATGGGAATTTTTACCTTGGCATTATATGAAGAAGAAAGGAACCCTGTTTCTGAAAAGGAATTTCAGGAAGAGGTCCAAGGTTTAGTGGAGTATAAACAAATGGTACGGCGGTTTGATCTTGAGCCAAGAATTCAGCAGGTGCATGATATGGCCATTCAATATGCCGATGTTCATCCCGAGAAAATTCTGGAATGGAAACAGAAGGCATTAAAAAAAGCATGGTTGCCTACAGTAAGCCTTGGGGTTGATGGTTCGCATGACTGGGGAGCCTCGGATAGTGTTTATGGGAGTTCATCATCAGGTGGTTCACATTATGTGGGGCCGGATGATAAGAGCTGGGGAGAAGATTTGGGTTGGGATGTTTCGCTCTCCTGGGATTTTGCGGATTTAGTCTGGAGCTCTGATCAGATTAGCATTGATAATCGATCCAAATTGATGGTTGAACTACGCGAAGATATTTTAGATCAGGTCACGCGGTTGTACTTTGAAAGGCGGCGGGCACAGTTTGAGTTAATTGAAGCCGTCGAATCGGAGCCGCGGATCCGTATTGAAAAAGAAATGCGTGTGGCCGAGCTTACCGCGTTAATTGACGCTCTTACCGGAGGAAGGTTTAGTGAAAGAATTATTAAAAATAACAATGCCAGTACACAAAAACAAGCAATAACAGAAAAAATAAAAAAAAATGAAAAAGAATGACTTGGAAGAGCGAACTTATATATATGCGAGAGATGTTATGTTTCTTTGTAAAAAGATAAAGCCTGATTTTATAAATAATCCTTTA
>JAGQKQ010000271.1 GCA_020430005.1 Candidatus Omnitrophota bacterium | reverse complement strand
ATGGAACGTAAACTGATTAATAATGTTATGGCCATTGATCAGGCCAATCAGGGTTTAAAAGAAAAAATCGAAAATCTGCGTAAAGAACTGGAAATATCTCCTTAAAATGGCCGGAAAACCGCCTGATTTGGTCTTTTTTCCGGTCCCTTTCAGAAAATTAGCTTTTTTAACCAAAATCATATAGAATAGTCTCTTTAATTCCTCAATCAAAGGAGAGTTTTGTATGGACGAAATATTGGAAATATTATCAAATGATGCGCGGGTGTCGGCCGCTGAGATTGCCAAAATGACCGGAAAAGGTGAGACTTCTATCAAAAAGGCCATCACAACATATGAAAAAGAAGGCGTGATTGTCGGCTATAAAACGGTCATCAATTCCGATTTGGTAGAGGATAGCCGCTCTTTGGTAAGAGCGTTGATCGAAGTCAGTGTCAGCCCGCAAAAGGACGCCGGGTTTGACGCCATTGCGGAGAGAATTTATAGCTTTCCGGAGGTGACCAGTTGTTATCTGATTTCCGGGTCGTACGATTTACTATTGGTTGTGGAAGGTGGCAGTATTCAGACCGTAGCCAATTTTGTTGCGTCAAAATTGTCCCCAATGGAACATGTGCGCAGCACATCCACGCATTTTATGTTAAAGAAATATAAAGAAGATGGACAAATTTTAAAGAAAAAAGCACAAGGAAGACGGTTGAATATATCGTACTAGTGATCTGTGCTCTGTGATCCGTGATCTGTAACGGACCACAGAAAACAGACCACAGAAAACAGACCACAGAACACTTACTATTATGGAATATAATATATCAAAAAAAGTTCAGGCTTTAGCCCCTTCAGGAATCCGCGCGTTTTTCGATCTTGTTTTGGGAATGAAAGATGTAATTTCCTTAGGTGTGGGTGAGCCCGATTTCGTTACGCCGTGGCATATCCGTGAGTCTGCCATTTATTCGCTGGAACAGGGGTTTACGTCGTATACATCGAACAAAGGGATGCCGGAATTACGCAAGGAGATCGTGCGTTTTCTGGAGCACCGGTATCAATTGGACTATGATTTTAATGAAGAGGTTCTCATTACAGTTGGTGTTAGTGAAGGGTTGGACCTGGCGTTGAGAGCGATTATGAATCCGGGTGATAAGGTGCTTGTACCCGAGCCGTGTTATGTATCATATTCCCCGGTTGTTGAATTGGCTGGCGGAGAAGCGGTTATCTTAAAGACAGATAAGGACAGCGGATTTAAAATTACCCCGAAAATGATTGAGCAAGCTTGCACCAAAGGTGCTAAAGCGCTGATGATTAATTATCCATGTAATCCGACGGGAACATCCTATACACGCCAGGAACTTGTAGCCATTTCCCGCGTGGTAAAGAAATATAATCTACTTGTTATTAGTGATGAAGTCTACGATGAACTGACGTACGATTTTGATCATACCCCATTTGCGTCCATCAAAGGGATGAAGGAGCGTGTCATTTATCTTAATGGATTTTCCAAAGCTTATGCGATGACAGGATTCCGTATCGGATGGGCGGCCGGACCGGCGGAAATTATTGCCGCGATGACTAAAATTCATCAGTACACCATGTTGTGCGCGTCCATTAATGGTCAGATTGCGGCAACGGAAGCTTTAAAGCATGGCGCGAAGAGTGTGCAGACAATGAAACGGGAATATAACCGCCGGCGTAATTTTATCGTTGGGGCATTGAACGATATCGGCCTGAACTGTCATATGCCGGAAGGCGCGTTTTATGTTTTTCCTTCTATTAAGAGTACCGGACAAAAGTCTATGGACTTCGCGCAGAATCTGTTAAAACAGCAGAAGGTGGCGCTAGTTCCGGGTGTGGCGTTTGGTTCCGAATGCGAAGGGTTTGTGCGTATTTCCTATGCGTCCAGTTATGATAAATTAAAAGAAGCGGTGCAGCGCATCGAAAAATATTTGGCTAAAAGCAAATGAAAAAAATAAAACTGACAAAAAAAGAAAAAGAACGTTTAGAGGCGATGGATTACGAAATCGCTTTTTATGAAGGTATTCTGAAAAATAAACCGGACTTTGTTGAGGCCCTGTCCGCATTGGGCGATCTTTATACGAAACGCGGCTTTATTGAAAAAGGGCTAAAGGCCGACGTGAAATTGTCGATTTTAAAACCGGAAGATCCTTATGTGTTTTATAATCTGGCGTGCAGTTATTCTTTGCTGGAGAATGTTGATGAGGCCTTGTCTTCCATCAAGCAGGCCATAGAGCTTGGATATAAGGATTTTAATTTTCTTGAACAGGATGATGATTTGGAAAACCTGCGAAAGGACCAGCGGTTTCAGCGGTATCTGACCCGGATGAAAAACCGAAAAGATAAACAGCAGGATACGGATAAAGACGATGATCAGCATCGTCCATAGTTGTGTTATGTAAAAGTGCTGGGTGCCTA
>JAGQKQ010000270.1 GCA_020430005.1 Candidatus Omnitrophota bacterium | reverse complement strand
AAGCCTCCCCAAAAGCTAACAAGGATAATGGTGTATATCCAGGCGAACACGAAAAAAGAATTTCCCTGACGGTGATACCGTTTGAACGGTTCCGCAATAGCGGCATCATTTTTAACAACGGCATTGTACCAAATAAATTTAAATCGGGATACCAGCCAACTGAACGGAATCAGAATCGCCAGAGTAAACAGTCCAATGAAAACCCATATAAACATGCCGGGAGAGCCGCGACTTCCAGCCTCTTTAAAACCATACTCTTCATATTGATCAGACTCTTTGGTCTCCTCAGTTCCATAGGGAGACTCTTCTTCCTGCCAGGATTCCAAAACACTTTCGGCATCGGAAGAACCTTCGGAATCTTGATAATCTCTATCGTATTCCATGGAATACTGCTCATCATATTCCGAAGCCGGTTCAGCCGGCACAGACGTATCCTGCTGTGCTGAATAATTATAAGTTGCGGAAGAAGCCTGTGGAAGTTCAGCATTATTACCCGCCTGCTGCTTATTAATCAATCTGGCAAAATCGGAAAGATCACCGCCTTTTCCCCCTCCCCCGAGAGCACCAGCCAGCCAGGCAATAAATAACAGTTTAAGCCATTTTTTCCAGTCCAGAGTTTCAAGTAAAATCAACTTAGTGCGGGAAATGCTTTTTCGGATAATCGGTTCCATTCGAATATTCGGCATAATTTGTCCTCTTTAATAAGCCAGATTTGGTCCTAACCAGCGTTCTACAGTTTCTACATCCATGTTTTTCCGTTTGGCATAGTCTTCTACTTGGTCTTTTGTAATCTTTCCTAACGCAAAATATCTTGTCTCAGGATGCGCAATATACAACCCACTGACCGAAGAGGCCGGAAACATCGCATTGCTTTCGGTGAGTGTGATTCCCGTTGCATTTTCTGCATCCAGTAGTTTAAACAACAACGGTTTTTCGGTGTGATCCGGCTGCGACGGATAGCCCGGAGCCGGACGGATTCCCCGGTACTTCTCGGCGATTAAATCATCAATCGATAAGTTTTCTTCGGGAGAGTATCCCCAGAACTCTTTACGCACCCGTTCATGCATTAATTCTGCAAAGGCCTCGGCCAAACGGTCGGCCAATGCCTTCACCATAATAATTTTGTAATCATTATGATCTTTTTCGTACTGCGCGATTAACTTCTCGATACCGATACCGGTTGTCACGGCAAATCCACCAACATAGTCAATGTGTCCTGAATTCCGTGGGGCAATAAAATCTGATAGGGCATAGTGCGGGCGCCCGTCTTTTTTTTCCGCCTGTTGACGCAAGGTATGAAAAACAGTTAAGACTTTTTCCCGTTTTTCATTGTTATAGACCTCAATATCATCCTGACAACTATTCGCCGGAAAAATGCCGATAACTCCATTGGCTGTCAGGAGCTTGTTGTCCACGATTTCCTTCAACATCGCCTGCGCGTCATTAAACAACTTCGTGGCTTCCGCTCCCAATTTTTCATCCTTTAAGATCGCCGGATACTTTCCCTTCATCTGCCACGTCGGGAAAAACGGCCCCCAATCAATCCTTTTCGCGATTTCGGCCAAAGCATACTCTTTAAAAACCTTCGTACCCAATAATTGCGGTTTCGCAACAAGGCCCTGGTTCCAATCAGACTTTAAACCCTTATCACGGGCTTCCTGTAGAGAATAATAATTAATCTTCACCTGACGCTTTTCAAATTCTTCACGCAGACGCGCGTATTCTTCATCCGTTTTTTTCAGCAACGCTTCTTTTGTTGCCGGTTCCATTAACGCCTGACACACCCCGACACTGCGAGAAGCATCTTTCACATAAATGACCGGATTTTTATAGTTCAACGCAATCTTGACCGCCGTATGGTTAGCTGAGGTTGTCGCCCCGCCGATTAATAACGGCACAGTAAATCCTTTGCGCTCCATTTCCTTGGCCACATGCACCATTTCATCCAGTGACGGTGTAATCAATCCACTGAGGCCGATCATATCCGCGTTTTCTTTTTTGGCAGTTTCCAGAATCTTCTCGCACGAGACCATCACACCAAGGTCGACAATTTCAAAATTGTTACAGGCCAAAACAACACCGACAATATTTTTTCCGATATCATGCACATCGCCTTTAACCGTCGCGATTACCATTTTTCCTGCCGACCTAGCTCCCTCGCCGTCCTGTTTTTCCGCTTCAATAAACGGCTGCAAATAGGCTACGGCTTTTTTCATAACCCGCGCGCTTTTGACAACCTGCGGCAGAAACATTTTTCCTTCGCCAAATAAATCTCCGACGACATTCATTCCATCCATTAACGGACCTTCAATAACATGCAATGGCCGCTCGGCATTCTTGCGGGCCTCTTCTGTGTCTTCTTCGATATACTCAACGATCCCTTTTACTAAAGCATGTTCCAGACGTTTGGATACCGGCAGTTTT